>NCEH01000193.1:0-1635 GCA_002304505.1 Rhizobiales bacterium 32-66-11
GTCGATCTCGATCAGCTTCACCAAGCTCGAGTTCAAGTTCACGCCTTACGACGACACCAACAAGGCCGGCACCCCGGTCACCGTGTCGTACGACATGGCTACCACCAAGACCTCCTGATCCTGCAAGGGACCCGGGCCGGCGCGGCGCGCCGACCCTTCGTTGCCAGCCGGGATGCGGGGCGCGCGCCATCGCATTCCGGCTTTGCCGGTTCTGGCATCGCGCTACACTGCGCCGCGCTCAAACTGCGCCGCGGGACGCCAATCGGGCCTCGCGCGCCACGGGACCTGACCTATGAGTACCGAAGCGCCGGTGCAGACCGATCGCCTGCTGACCCTCACCACCCCGCTTGGCGGCGATGTGCTCATCGCCACGGCGTTTTCGGGGACGGAGGGGCTGTCGCAATTGTTCCGCTTCACCCTCTCCATGGTGTCGACCAACACTGCGATCACCCCGGACAGCCTGCTGGGCAAGCCGATCACGGTGGCCATCGCGCGGCCCGGCGCCGACCCGCGCTATATCAACGGCATCGTGATTTCCTTCATGGCGGCCGACAAGACGGTCGACGGCATGCGCCGCTACGAGGCGGTGCTGGCGCCGAAATTTTGGCTGCTCACGCGCACCGCCGACTGCCGCATCTTCCAGAACCAGAGCGTCACGCAGATCGCCGATACCCTGTTCTCGGACGGCGGCATCACGGATTATCAGAAGCAGGGCCTGACCGGTTCGCATCCCTCGCGCGACTATTGCGTGCAATATCGCGAGACCGACTTCGATTTCCTCACCCGCCTGTTCGCGGAAGAGGGGATCTATTATTATTTCCAGCACACCAACGGAAAGCACACGCTGATCCTCAGCGACAGCACCGCGGGATACACCGATTGCGCCGACAAGAGCGTGCAGCATGCCCAGCCGCAGAGCGGCGAGACGGTGGCGGTGCAGCGCTGGGAATCGTCCTATCATTTCGAATCCGGCAAGACGACGCTGGACGATTATAATTTCGAGCAGCCGACCACGGATCTCACCTCCAGCACCTCCACGGTGCTCACCAATTCGGCGTTCAAGTCCTGGGAAATCTATGATTATCCCGGCGACTATACCAAGAAGGACGATGGCACCTCCACGTCGCGGGTGCGCATGGAGGCGGTGGAGGCGACCTATTCGGTGGTGCGCGGAGAGGCGAATTACGCCTCCTTCCAGGCCGGCTCGAAATTCACCATGGCCAAGCATGAGGTGGCGGCGGAGCAGGGCAAGCCCTATGTGCTCGCCACCGTGACGCACGAGGCCCGCGATCCCACCCACATCGGCAACCAGACCAAGGACGTGGTCTATTCGAACAGCTTCACGGCCCTGCCGGCGACCGTGGCCTATCGCCCGCCACCGGTGACGCGCCGCCCGTTGATTCCCGGTCCCCATACCGCGACCGTGGTCGGTCCCTCGGGCGAGGAGATTTATTGCGACAAATACGGGCGCGTGCGGGTGCAGTTCCACTGGGACCGGCTCGGCACCAATGACGAGAAAAGCTCATGCTGGATCCGCGTGTCGCAGGGCATGGCGGGCAACAGCTGGGGCGCCTTGTTCACGCCGCGCGTCGGCATGGAAGTGGTGGTGAGCTTCCTGGAGGGCGATCCCGACCG
>NCEH01000193.1:1677-10549 GCA_002304505.1 Rhizobiales bacterium 32-66-11
GCCACCACCTTCAACGAGCTGCGCTTCGACGACAAGAAGGGCGCCGAGCTGATCTACATGCACGCGCAGAAGGACCAGACGCGCGACGTGGAGAATGACGACACGCTGAACGTCAAGCACGACCAGATCATCACCATCACCAACAATCGCACCGAGACGGTGTCGGAAGGCAATGAAACGGTCACGGTCTCCAAGGGCAATCGGGCGGTGACGATCACCACCGGCAACGAGGACCTGACGGTCTCGAAGGGCAACCAGACCCTCACCGTGTCGCAGGGCAATTCCACTACCACCGTCAGCCAGGGCAATCACGCGCTGACGGTCTCGCAGGGCAATTCCACCACCGATATCAGCCAGGGCAACCAGACCGTGACCCTCGGCTCGGGCAATGCGACGCTGAAATGCAACGGCGGCAGCATCACCTTGCAGGCGGCGCAGACCATCACCCTCAAGGTGGGAAGCAATTCGATCACCATCAGCCAGAGCGGCGTCGCGATCAGCGCGACACAGGTTACGATTTCCGGTACCGCCAAGGTTGCGGTCAGCGGGCCGATGGTGTCCGTGAACGGCAGCGGCACGGTGCAGGTCCAGGGCGGCCTGGTCACGATCAATTAGGGGAGGGGAACATGGAACTCGGTTTTCTCCCCAAGCTGCGCTATGCGCTGGCGGAGCATCTCACGGCCCAGCTTGAGCCGAGCGAAGAGGCGCAGGCGCTGCTGACGCCGGGCCTCACGGCGGCCGGGTTCATCCAGGCGCTCGCCGACGCCGAGCTCACCACCGAGGCGCTGCGGTTTCTGGCGCTGGGCCTGCCGCGGCGCGAGGCGGTGTGGTGGGCCTGCGCGGCGCGCCAGCGGTTCTTGCCCGGCGAACTGCCGGAAAAGGAAACCGCGGCCTGGAATGCGGCCGAAGCCTGGGTCTACCAGCCCACCGAGGCCAACCGGCGGGCCGCCTATCGTCCGGCGGAGGCGCTGAAGTTCGAGACCGCCGGGGCCTATGCCGCGCTCGGCACCTTCTGGTCCGGCGGCAGCCTTGCGCCGCCGGAATCGGTGCTCGTGGTGCCGCCGGGCGATGCCTTGACCGGCAGCGCGATCGGCGCCTCTTTGCTTCTGTGCTGCGTGCCCGGTCCGGCCAAGACCATCGGCGAACGCCATGCGGCGGCATTGATGATCGGCGCGGATATCGCCAATGGTGGCAGCGGACAGTCGGCCACCTGAAGGAGCACATGAGGAGCATGGCACCGAGCCTTCGCCTGACCATCGTCGATCCGGCCAACCTGCCGCTGCACGAACGCACGCGCAGCGTCACGCAAGGGCCGTTTCGCATCGGCCGCGTGGATGACAACGATTGGGTTATCGAGGATCCGGCGCGGCTCATGTCCCGCCACCATTGCACCATCGATTTGAAGGCCGGCGTGTTCGTGGTGATTGACACCTCGGTCAACGGCCTGTTCGTCAACAGCGCCGAGCAGCCGCTGGGGCGCGGCAATTCGGTGATCCTCAACGACGGCGACCTGCTGCACCTCGCCAGCGTGACGATTCAGGCCAGCCTCCAGGATGCCGAGGCGCAGCGCGACCCGTTCCTGGCGATCCTGCCCGGCGCCGCCGGTTCGCGCGCCGCTCCGCCGCAGGCCGCCGATCCCTTCGCCGACGCGCCGCAGATCGGGGGGAGCACGGCATTCACGCCCTATTCGCCCACCTCGCTTCTGCCCTGGACGGAAGATCCGCCCGCGCATCTGCCGGACCCGCTGTTCGCCACCAGCCCGTGGCAGAACGCGACCGAACCGGACCATGTGCCGGCCGAACTCCAGGCGCTCGGCAGCGTGACGCCGGTGAACACGCATATTCCCGAAAGCTGGGAAGAGGAGGTGCTGGGGGCACCGGCGGCGCGCCAGGGGCGCGGCTTCGGCACGTCCGCCCCGTCTTTCGGAACTCCGGCCCCCGCCTTCGGAGCCCCGATCCCGCCGTTCGGCGATCCCGCCCCGGCCTTCGGCGGCGCGTCCGCGGCGGCGAGCGACGCGCCGCCCACCTTGCCGCGCGCGACCGTGCTCGCCTTGGTGGAGGCGCTCGCCCGCATCGCCGAGGCGGCGGATGCCCAGGGCGGGGAGGATATTCTCGCCGGCACGGCGGAAGAAGCGGTGGCGCGGCTTGCGGCGCTGGATCCGGAATGGGCCGGCCTGTCCCTGGTCAGCCTCTCGGTGCGGATCACGGGCCAGCTACAGGCGGACCGCGATTTCTCGCAGGGTCCGGCCCAGCACGCCCCATTGCCGCCGGACGCGTGGGACCCCCCCGACCCCGAGGTCGCCCCCTACCGCCGCCCCTTTGACGGAGACGACACGCGATGAACACCAATGGCAAGGTCGTCTGGTCCGAGGGCATGTTCCTGCGTGCCCAGCATTTCCAGCAGCAGGACCGGTATCTGGAGCGCCTGGTTCGATCGCGGGTGGAGGGCCTGTGCCCGTTCCCGTGGGGGCTGCGGGCGCTGTCCATCAATCGCGACCTGCTGGCGCTGGGCAAGTTCGCGCTCGACCGCTGCCAGGGCGTGTTCGAGGACGGCACACCGTTCGACATCCCCGAGGACCATGAGCATCCCGAGCCCATCGACCTGCCGGTGAGCCTCACGGATTCCATCGTCTATCTCTGCATCCCGGTGCGCCAGCGCGGCGCGGCGGATGTGGAAGTGGGCACCATGCGCAATTCCGCCGCCCGCTTCGGCTCCGAAGAGATGGAGGTGGTGGACGAGATCAGCGGCTCCAACAACACCGCCCGCATCCGCACGGCCAAGCTGCGGCTTTCGCTGCTGCTGCATAACCAGGACCGCAGCGGCTTCCATTGCCTTGGCCTGGCGCGGGTGGCGGAGGTGGGCGCGGACCGCAAGGTGCGGCTCGATGCCAATTACATCCCGCCGTTTCTCGACGCGGCCGCTTCGCCGGCGCTTTCCGGTTTCCTCAACGAGCTGACGGCGATGCTGCATCATCGCGGCGAGGCGCTGGCCCCGCGCGTGACCGGGTCCGACAGCCACGGGGTCGCAGAGATCGCCGACTTCCTGATGCTCCAGGTGATCAACCGGGCGGAGCCGCATCTGGCCCATCTGGCGCGGTTGTCGGGGCTGCATCCCGAGCGCCTCTACGCCACTTTCCTGGAGCTGGCGGGAGAATTATCCACCTTCACCGCCGTGCAGAAGCGCCCGCGCGATTTCGCGGTCTATCGCCACGACAATCTGGAAGAGACGTTCGAGCCGGTGATGGTGGAATTGCGCCGCTCGCTGAGCGCGGTGCTGGAGCAGAGCGCGGTGCAGATCCCGCTTCAGGATCGCAAATACGGCATCCGCGTCGGCACGATCCAGGACCGTACGCTGATTTCGGGCGCGAATTTCGTGCTCGTGGTGAAGGCCGAGATGCCCGGCGAGACCATCCGCCGCTCGCTGCCGGCGCTGATCAAGATCGGCCCCGTGGAGCAGATCCGCGAGCTCGTGAACGTCCAGCTTCCGGGTATCCGGGTCCGCCCCCTGGCGCTCGCGCCGCGCCAGATCCCCTACAATGCCGGCGCGGTCTATTTCGAATTGGAGCCGGCCAGTCCGCTTTGGAAGCAATTGGCCGTGTCGGGCGGTATCGCCGTCCATCTCGCGGGCGATTTTCCCGGCGTCCATATGGAGATGTGGGCGATCCGCAATTAAGGTTAAGCGGCGCTTTGCGAGCTTAGTCATCGGATCGCAACAGGAAAGCATCACAAGTTCAGCGCACACGGGGTATGTTGAACCAAGCTGGAAACTGATCACATGAACCGCAATGGACCGAGCGAAGGGGATATGGATGACACCATTTTCGCTCGTCCTGCTGTTGCTGCGCGCCAGCTCGGTTCTGTGGTCGCCGCGCCCGCCGATGGTCCGGTAAAGGCGCAGTCGGCGCCGCCGACGGGCCGCGCGCGTGCCGCGCCGTTCGAACAGACGCGCCCGCCCGCGCCGCTGCCGCCGCAGAGCCAGACGATGTCCGCGACAGCGTTCGATGTGTATCGCGACAATCCCAGCCTCGGCCTCGCGGCGCCGATCTTCGATCTTTTGGCCAGCGTCGAGGCCACCACCCAGACCCCCGATATCGAATGGCTGCACCAGACCCTTGTGCAGGGGCTCCAGGATTTCGAAGCCCAGGCGACCGCCAACGGCCTGAATTCCCAGCAGGTGCGCATCACCCTCTATGCCCTTGCGGCGACCGTGGACGACGGCGTTCTGAAGACCAATTGGGGCAAGGACAGCTTCTGGTCCTCGAAGAGCATGATTTCCATGTTCTTCCGCGAGACCTGGGGCGGCGAGCGCTTCTTCGCCTTGCTCAACCAGATGATGGCGGCGCCGCAACCGGTGCTGAAGGAGATCGAGTTCTTCTATTATTGCCTGGAGTTCGGCTTCGAGGGCAAATATCGCCTCGCGGCGAACGGGGCGGGCGAGCTCGCCCATCTGTGCGAGGAAATCTTCCAGATCCTGCGCAGCGCGCAGGGGCCGGTGAAGACCGACCTCTCGCCCAAATGGCGCGGCGTCAGCGTGGAGCAGCACCAGCTGCGCGACCTGCTGCCGATCTGGGTTGGCGGGGCGATCCTCGGGACATTATTGGTGGCGGGCTTTGTCGCGCTCGCCGCGGTGCTGCGGCACGACAGCAGTCTTGCGGCCGAGAAGGTTTCCACCCTGCTGGCCGCTCCGGCGCCCCCGGTGGCCAAGCCGCCGGTCCCGGTCGCCGCGCCGTCGGCGCCGCCCGCGCCGTCGCCCGCACCTGCCGCGGCTCCCAAGCCGGCGGTGCCCGCGCCCGATCCCTACCAGATCATTTCCACCTTCCTCGCACCCGAGCAGAAGGCCGGCGTGCTGCAGGTGATGAAGCAGGACAACAAGGTGGTGATCCGCACCGTGGGCGAGGTGTTCGCCACCGCCAGCACCGGAATCCGCGCTCAATTCACTAGCGTAATCAATCACATCGGGCAGGCGCTGATGAAGACGCCCGGGACGATCGAAGTGATCGGCTATAGCGACAACGTGCCCATCAATACCGCGACCTATCCCAACAATCAGGTTCTCTCCCAGGCCCGCGCCGGCCGGGTGGCGGATTTCCTCGCCGCCGAGATGGGCAGCCCGGCGCGCATCAGCGCCACCGGGCGCGGCTCGTCCGATCCCATCGCATCCAATGCGACTCCCGAAGGCCGCCAGGCCAACCGGCGGGTTGAAATCGTGCTGACTCCCCAATAGCGCCCCGCAGAGCCCAGGTGAGGGGACAATCTCCATGGTGAAAATGCTGACGTCGCGCGCATTCTGGCGCTGGGTGGTGCTCTGGTCGCCCTCGCCATCTGGTTCCTGGCCCCGCATCTCAGCATCGCCGGAGAGGCGCCGCTGGCGGCCGTGACGCCCCGCGTGCTCGCGCTGTTGGTGCTGGTGCTGGTCTGCGTGCTCATCGTGCTGAGCTGGCGGCCGTCCACGCCGGCACCTGCTGCCGCCGGCGGCTTGCCGCAGGACAAGAAGGGACTCATGCCCGCCGGCGTGGTGCCGGCCCGCGACGAACAGGTGGAGGCGCAGACATCCGCCATGGCGGACGGCATGCAGCGCGCCCTTGGGGTCCTGCGCCGCATGCGCCTGTCGCACCGCTGGGGCCGCTCCTACGTCTATCAGCTGCCCTGGTATCTGGTGACCGGAACCGCCGGCGCGGGCAAGACTTCGCTGATCCGCCGCTCGGGCCTGCGGTTCCCGGTGAACGACCGCCGCGACGGACCGGGCGGGCAGATCGCCGCCGGCAACAGCTGCGCCTTCTTCTTCACCGATGCGGCGGTGCTGGTGGACACCCAGGGTCCGTTTCGCGGCGACGGCGTCGCCTCCGGCAGCGACCGGCAGGTGTGGAATAATTTCATCGGCCTGCTGAAGAAGCACCGGCCGCGCCAGCCGATCAACGGCGTTATCCTGACCCTCAGCCTGGAAGACCTGGAGAACTGGAGCGAGACCGACCGCCTCACCCATGGCGCCGACATCCGCCAGCAACTGGTGGGCTTGCAGACCCGGCTGAAGGTGCGGTTCCCGGTCTATGTGGTCATCACCAAGGCCGACCGCATTCCCGGCTTCCATGCCTTCTTCGACGGCATCACCGCGGAAGAGCGCAACCGCGTGTTCGGCCTGACCTTCCCGCTGTGCGACGAAAATGGCCTCACCGCCGACGGCGAGACCATGTTCGCGTTCCTCAACCGCGAATACGACAATCTGCTGCATTGGCAATTGCCGCGCGTGCTGAACCGGGTGAACACCGAGGCCGATACCGAACGGCGCTTCGACACCTTCATGTTCCTGCCCTATCTGGCGGCGGTGAAGCCGGCGATCTGCGACCTGCTGGAGGACATGTTCAAGCCCAGCGGCTATGAGCGTCCCCTGCTGCTGCGCGGCCTTTACCTCACCAGCGCCGACGCCGAGGATGCCGCCAGCGAAAGCCCTTATCGCCTGATCCCGCAGGAGCGCCCGGAAGGCGGCACGGCGGTGGTGGAGCGCCGCCGGACCGGCTTCTTCATCCATGACGCGCTGGAGAAAGTGATCTTCGGCGAGGCCGGGCTGGTCGGGGTGGATGCGGAGCTGAAACGGCGCCAGAAGCGCATGACCTGGGCGCTCACCGCGCTCAGTGCCTGCCTCGCGGCGGGGCTCTCGATCTGGTGGGCGACCAGCTTCGTCGGCAATCGCGAATTGATCGAGCAGGTGGACCGCGCGGCCGACAAGGCGAAGGTGGTGATCGCGCCGCTGCGCAGCAGCACCAATGTGAAGCCCGGCGACGACGCAGACCTCTCCGCCACCATTCCCGCGCTGGCCACGCTCGCCGCCATGCCGACCGGCTGGAACGACCGCAACCAGGGCGTGCCGCTGCGCCTGACGGCGGGACTGAGCCAGACGCCGATCCTCGCGGCCGCCACCCGCTCGGAATATACCGACGCCCTGGAAACCCTGTTCCTGCCGCGTCTCGACCTGCGCCTGCAACGGCAGATCGAGGCGAACATGGGCAAGCCCAGCGCGCTCTATGGCGCGCTGATGGTCTATCTGATGTTCGGCGGCGTCGCGTCTGGTGGCCCGCGCCCGGGTGGTGCTGAACCAGTATCCGGCCGCCGAGCGTGGCCTGGCGATCCTGGAAGACCTGCCGGAAGTGAAGGACCTGACGCCCTGGACGCTCGCCGAAGCGGCGGGGCCGCTTGCGCCCTATGCCCTGGTGCGCCGCACCGGCAAGTCGCTCTCCGACGGCATCGCGGGCATGTATACGGCGGCCAATTTCTTCACCGTGGTGCTGCCGGCCATTTCCAAGGTGGCGGAAGCCCTGGTGCGCGAAGATTGGGTGCGCACCCCGGCCAATCCCAACACCCCCGCTTTGGTGCGCATGGACCAGCTGAAGAAGGACATGCTGGCACTCTACACCAGCGATTACGCCGCCCAGTGGGAAGACCTGCTGAGCGACGTGACCATCGCGCCCTTCAGCACGCTCCAGCAGGAAATGGCGGTGCTTCAGGCGCTGATCGGCCCGCCTTCGCCGCTGAAGATGTATCTGAGCGCGGTGGCGCAGCAGACCACGCTGGCCCCGCCCACCAAGCCCACCACGGTGCAGAACGCCTCCGCCGCCAAGGCGGAGCTGGAAAGCCTGCTCGGCGGCGGCCCCTCGCCCGGCCAGCCGGTGACGGACCGTTTCGCCGGCTTGCAGAAGTTCGTCTCGGGCACGCCGAGCCCGGTGGACGACGTGGTGAAGGCGCTGACCCAGCTGCGCATGGCCATCGGCCCCGCCGCCAGCGCGGGCGATGCCAGCCCCTCCCAGGTGACCGAGCTGACCTCCGGCCCCGCGTTTGCGCAGATCCTCGGGCAATTGAAGATGAGCACGCTGACCGCGCCGCCGGCGCTGGCGGAATCCATCATGGCCCTGGTGCGGCAGACCTCCACCATCACCAATGCCGGGGTGCGCGAGGACATGAACGCGGCCTGGAAGGCGCAGGTGCTGCCGTTCTGCCAGGTCGCCATCAACGGGCGCTATCCGTTCGAGAATTCGCAGAATGAGGCGACCTTGCCGGACTTCACCCGCATGTTCGCGCCCGGCGGCCTCTTGGAGCAGTTTTTCGACAAGCAGCTGAAGCCGTTCGTGGATACCAGCATCGCGCCGTGGAAGCTTTTGTCCAATGCCAGCGCGCGGCCCGACATCACGGTCGCCGCGCTCGGCTATTTCGAGCAGGCGGCGCGCATCCGGGCCATGTTCTTTCCCGCCGGGGCCACCGCGCCGCAGCTCAATTTCGACGTGACGCCGACCCGCCTCGATCCCGGCGCCATGCGCGTGAAGCTGGAGATCGATGGCCAGTCGATCATCTACCAATACGGGCCGCCGCAGGCGCTGGCGGTGAAATGGCCGGGCGCCACCGGCATCATGCGGGTCGAGTTCGGCGCCCAGGAAAGCGGCCAGCCCTCCTCGCTCACCGTGAACGGGCCATGGGCGCTGTTCCGCTTCCTCAATGCGCGCGGGCTCACCCGCATCTCGGCGAACCGATTCTCCTTCAATGTGAATCTCGGGCCGCGTTCGGCCGGGTTCACGCTGGACGCGGCGAGCGTGAACAATCCGTTCCGCCAGAACCCGATGACCGGCTTCAAGTGCCTCCCCTCGCTGGTGCCATGATGATCCTTGCTTGCACTGCACAATCGCTCGCACGAACAAATATTGTGCTGTCACAATGGTGTTTTGGTCTCCGGCCTAGCTTCCAGCCGACACATCCGATAGCGTATTTCTCAATGCGACGGCGCTGCGGCGGCGCGCATCGACAATCGGGTGCAGCACATCTAGGGCACGCTCGGTAACCCATGGCCATTGCAACCACTTTCGATCCTGAAGTTCTGCTTCAGCCCATCA
>NCEH01000063.1 GCA_002304505.1 Rhizobiales bacterium 32-66-11
GGGGTGGTGTCGGAGAGTTCGTTCAGGCGCTTGAGGTCGATGTCCACGCCGGCGCGCCCGGCGATGGCGGTGAGATGGACGATGCCGTTGGTGGACCCGCCGATGGCGAGCAGCACCCGGATCGCGTTCTCGATCGACTTCTCGGTAATGATATCGCGGATGGTGATGCCCGCCCGCGCCAGGGCCAGCGCAGCGGCGCCCGAGGCCTCGGCGGCGCGGAGGCGGTCGGCATGCACCGCGGGAATTGCGGCGGTGCCGGGCAGCATGATGCCCAGGGCCTCGGCGATCGAAGCCATGGTGCTGGCGGTGCCCATCACCGCGCAGGTGCCGGTGGTGGTGGCGAGATTGCCTTCCACCTCGCCGATGGTCGCGTCATCGATCTCGCCGGATCGGTATTTCGCCCAGAACCGGCGGCAGTCCGTACAGGCCCCGAGCCGCTCGCCGCGCCACCGGCCGGTCATCATGGGGCCGGTGACCAATTGCACCGTGGGCAGGCCCGCCGAGACCGCGCCCATCAGCTGGGCCGGCACGGTCTTGTCGCAGCCCCCGACCAGCACCACCGCATCCATGGGCTGACCGCGGATCATTTCCTCGGTGTCCATCGACATGAGGTTGCGGAAGAACAGGCTGGTGGGATTGAGGAAGACCTCGCCCAGCGAGATGGTGGGGAATTCCAGCGGCAGGCCACCGGCCGAGAGCACCCCGCGCTTCACCGCCGCCACCAGTTCAGGCACGTTGCGGTGGCAATTGTTGAACTCGCTGTAAGTCGATGCGATGCCGACCACGGGTTTGTTCAGCAGCGCTTCGGAATAGCCCATCGACCTCGCCATGGAGAGCCTGAGGTAACGGGCGAAATCCCGATCGCCGTAATTGGTGAGCCCGCGGGCCAGGCCGACGGGGGAGGGGTCTTCGCTCATCTCGGTCAAGCTCGGATCTAGAGGGACTCGCGGGGAACCTGGCCGAATGCGCGCAGATACGCCGCTTTGGAGGCGGGGAGGTGGTTGCGGCACAAGTGCACCAGGAGATCACTGTCCAGCGCTTCGATGGCGGCGATCATGGCATGGTGTTCCTTGCGCGCGGCTTCGCGTTCGTGCGGGGCGGTGAGCACCAGGAAACGGATGCCATGGGCGCGCTGGGCAGCGGCCGTGATGGCGTCCGAGAGGAAGACATTGCGGCAGCAGCTGAACAGCTTGCGGTGGAAGGCGAGATTGGCGCGGAAGATCGCGGCGACGTCGCCGGCGGCGATCGCCCTGTCATGGGCCGCCTGAAGGGCCTTCAGCTCGGCCAGGTCGTCCGGCGGCATCGGAAGCGCGATCAAGCGCGCCGCCTCGGCCTCCAGCAGCCCGCGCAGAACGTAGAGTTGCTCGACCTCGTCGACGGTATAGCTGCGCACCTGGGCGCCACGGTTCGGGATACGCTCGATCAGGCCCATCCGATCGAGTTCGATCAGCGCCTGACGGGCGAGATGCCGCGTCGCCCCGAAGCGGGCGATCAGATCCTCCTCGATCAACCGCTCGCGCGGGTGCAGGCGCCCCAGGACGATATCTTCCTCCAATGCGGCCACCATGGCCTCGAGGGAAGCCGGCTCCGGCTTTCCGGCGGTGCGGCCATCGCTGCCGGAAGGGCCGGCGGGCGCAGCGCGAACGGTTCTCGTCAACCCAAAGCTCCTGTCGCTGGAACGCTCTCAGCACACCTTCATACACCAACGTCAAGGCGCCACGACCGTCAAGATAATTATCGCCGAGATTATTGACAATCTAATTGACGCGAAATTTTGTGCCTCCTACGGTGTCGTCCCATCGCGATGCTGCGCCAACTCGTCCGAAGGGCGCTCATGCGAACCAAAATAAAAATAGGGGTGCGCACTCCTGAGAGCCGCTGAAGGCGGTCCAGATGCGTATGAGGGAGACGAAAATGAGTATTACACCTGCAACTGACAGATCTGTGCCCGCAGAAGACCTGAGCCTGAGTGGATTTTTTCGGAATATGACCCCGCCGGAGCGGCGTACATTCTGGGCCTGCTTCATGGGCTGGGCCCTTGACGCCATGGATTTCATGATCTACCCGCTGGTGATCGGCACGATCATCGCCATGTGGCAGGTGGATCGCGGCATGGCGGGCCTTGCGGTGACCGGAACCCTCATCGTCTCCGCGCTCGGCGGCTGGCTCGCGGGCTTCCTCTCCGACCGGATCGGGCGGGTGCGGACCCTTCAGATCACCATTCTCTGGTTCTCCGTCTTCACCCTGCTGTGCGCCTTCGCCCAGAATTTCGAGCAGCTGATGATCATCCGCGCCCTGCTCGGGCTTGGTTTCGGCGGCGAATGGGCCGCTGGCGCCGTGCTGATCGGGGAGACCATCCGGGCGCAGTATCGCGGCCGCGCGGTGGGCACGGTCCAATCGGGCTGGGCCGTGGGCTGGGGCGCCGCCGTGCTGCTTCAGGCGGTCTGCTACACCTTGCTGCCGCCCGAGGTGGCGTGGCGCTGGATGTTCGGCCTTGGCGCGATCCCCGCCTTGCTGATCTTCTTCCTGCGCCGCTATGTGGAAGAGCCGCAAGTTTCGGTGGTTTCCCGCCAGTTGGACAGCAAGACCAGGGATCGCCCCTCGCTGTGGGAGATCTTCTCTCCCGGCGTCCTGAAGATCACGCTCCTGACATCCCTGCTCTGCACGGGCGCGCAGGGCGGTTACTACGCAGTGACCACCTGGCTGCCCACCTATCTGCGCGTGGAACGCGGGCTGACGGTGGTGGGCTCCACCGGCTATCTCGCCCTGCTCATCCTCGGCAGCTTCATCGGCTATGTCTGGGGCGCCTATCTCGCGGACCGCATCGGCCGGCGCCGCCTATTCATCCTGTTTTCGATCCTCGCCTCGATCCTGGTGATCGCCTACACGCAGCTCCCCCTGTCCAATCAGGTGATGCTGTATCTGGGCTTCCCGCTGGGCATTTGCGCCTCGGGCTATTTCTCCGGTCTCGGGGCCTTCCTCACCGAGCTGTTCCCGACCCGTCTGCGGGGTTCCGGCCAGGGATTCGCCTATAATTTTGGGCGCGGCATCGGTGCTTTATTCCCGGCTTTGGTGGGTTTCCTCTCGTCCCAGATGGCCCTTTCCAGTGCCATTGCGATCTTTGCCGTGCTCGCTTACGGACTGCTGCTTGTGGGTGCGCTGGCTCTGCCGGAGACCCGTGGAAAGGTGCTGCACCCCGATGAATGATCCGATAGCCCAAAAGGGGGAGCCGCCGGCCTGTCCCGGGCCGGATCCCCGGCCCCATGGAGCGACGCGCTTCAAGGCGCCGGCAGGGGCGGTGGACACGCACGCCCATGTCATCGGCGCGCCGCCGGACCATCCCTTGATGCCGAACCGGAGCTACACCGCTCCGGTCGCCACGGCCGCCGATTATCTCGGCATGCTGGATGCCACCGGCATGACCTATGGCGTGCTCATCCAGGTAAGCGTCCATGGCACCGACAACCGGCTGATGCTGGAAACGCTGCGGGCCAACCCGGCCCGCCTGCGGGGCGTGGCGGTGGCGGACCTCGGCCTGCCGGACGCCGCTTATGCGGAGATGAAGGCGGCGGGGATCGCCGGGTTGCGCATCAATGCGCTGTTCGGCGGCGGGGTCAGCCTCGACCTCATGGAGCGCTACGGAGACTTGTGCGCCGAGATGGGCTGGCACCTCCAGTTCCTTCTGGATGCGCGGGACCTGGGCGAACTCGGGCCGCGCATCCGGAAGCTGCGCGTGCCCGCGGTGGTGGACCACATGGGCCATTTTCCGGCGTCGGAAGGCATCGAGCACCCCGGCTTCCAGGAACTCCTGCGGCTGGTGGCGGAAGGCGGCTGGGTCAAGCTTTCCGGCGCCTACCGCCTTTCGGTCGAGGGCGCGCCCTATCGGGACACGACCCCGCTGGCGCGCGCGCTGGTCGAGGTCGCGCCCGAGCGGTGCGTCTGGGGTTCGGACTGGCCGCATGTCTCCACCTGGACACCCATGCCCAATGTCGGCGACCTGCTTGACCTGCTGGCCGACTGGGTTCCCGACGAAGCCACGCGCAATCGCATCCTCACGGACAACGCACACCGCCTCTACGGCTTCAAATCCTAAAACATGCGTCTGGCCGGCCCCTCGGGGATCGGCCGGCGCCTCGGCTGGGAGTAGCACTCCGCGGGGAAGCGGCAGGTTGGCGGGCCGACCCTTCAGGTCGCCCGCCGGTTCGACACGCCAGTCTGCGTGAGCTCTAGCGGATGCCGGCGCGCAGGAAGGCCTGGATGAACTGGCGCTGGAAGATGAGGAAGGCGATCATCAGCGGCGCCACCACCATGAGCGTCGCGGCGCTGATGATGGAGATGTTCACCCCGCTTTCCGGTGCGCCGAACAGCGAGAGGCCCACGGTGAGCGGGCGCGTGTCCGCGGAATTTGTCACGATCAGCGGCCAGAGGAAGTTGTTCCAATGGGTCGCGACCGAGACCAGGGCATAAGCAAGATAGACCGGCCGGCTCGCGGGCACATAGACCCGCCAGAGCACCCCCAGCCAGGAGCAACCTTCCACGCGCGCCGCCTCTTCCAACTCCAGCGGCACGGACTTGAACGCCTGCCGCAACAGGAAAATGCCGAAGGCGCTCGCGACATAAGGCAGGCCCATGCCGGCGATGGAATCCAGCAAAGCGAGGCGCGAGACCATGGCGTAATTCTCGACGATCAAGACCTCCGGCAGGATGAACAGCTGAAGCAGGACCAGCACGAACAGCGCCTCGCGTCCGGGAAAGCGGAAGCGGGCGAAGGCATAGCCGGCAAGTGTGCACAAGATGAGCTGGCCCACGAGCGTAAAGGTCACCAGCAGCAGCGTGTTAAGCGTGTAGGTGAGCCAGGGCGCGGCAGCCCAGGCGGCGCGGTAATTCTCAAAGGTGAGCGGGGACGCGAGCGAGAAATCGAGCGCCTGGCCCGGCGGATGGAGCGAGGCCCAGGCGGCGAACAGCAGGGGCGCGATCCAGACCAGCGCGAGCAGCCACGCGCCCACGGCGTCCAGCGCTTCGCTCCAGCGGATCGGATGGCGAGAGGCGTGCGCGGTCATCGGTAGTGGATCCGCTTCTCGACGATGGTGAACTGGAACACGGCGACGGCCCCGAGCACCAGCAGCACCAGCACCGTCAAGGCTGTGGCATGGGCCGGGTCGAAATAGGAGAAAGCCATCTCCCATATCCAGTAGAGGACGAGCTTGGTTGCATTGTCCGGGCCGCCCTTGGTCAGGATGAACAAATGGTCGATGAGCTTCACCGAATTGATGAGCGCATTGATGAAGATGAACGCCGTGGTCGGCATCAGCAGCGGCAGCAGAACGCGGCGCAGATAGGTGAGGCGCCCGGCGCCCTCCACTTGCGCCGCCTCCTTGAGGTCGGGCGGAATGGTCTGCAATGCAGCCAGATAGAAGATCATGAAGAAGCCCGCCTCCTTCCACACCGTCACGACGATGATCGCCCAGAGCGCGGTTTGCGGCTGGCCGAGCCAGTTGACGGGCGGCAGGCCGAACAGGCCGGTGAAACTGTCGATCACCCCGAGGCCGGGCGTGTAGAAGAACAGCCAGAGGTTGGCCGCGGCGATCATGGGCAGGATGGTCGGGGTGAAATAAGCGCCGCGCACGAACCCGCGCAGCGGCAGGCGGGCGTCCGCCCACAGGGCCATCACCAGCGCCAGCGCGATGGAGAGCGGGATCGTCACGCCGGCATAGAGCAGATTATTGCCCACCACGGTCCAGAAGGTCGGGTCATGGATGAGGTCCAGATAATTCTCGACGCCGTTGAACACGGACGGCCGGCGCGCGGTGCCGCGCGAATGCAGGCTCGCCCAGAAGGTCGCGGCGGTGGGCAGGAAAGCGAACAGCGTCAGCAGGGTCAGCGCCGGCGCGAGCAGCATCCAGCCATACAGGGCATGGCGGCGGCGCTGCTGTCGCGCGATCGGATCCAGCACGCGTGTCGGGGCACCGGTCTCGGGCATGGGCGGCTTTTTCGGCAATGCGGGGGGCGAACCTTCCGCCCCCCGGCTCGTTTCGCGGAAAGATCAGTGCTTGTAGGGCTTGAGCAACTGGTCGGCGGTGGCCTGGGCGGCCTTGAGCGCTTCGGCGGGGCTCTTGGTCCCGGTCAGCGCCGCCTGCACGGCATTGTTCAGCGCCTCGCGCACCCGGGCGGTCTCCCAGGTGGAGAATTCGGCGATGGCGACCTTGAGCTGGTCGCGGGCGACGAGGGCCTGCGGGAAGTCCTTGCCGTAGGCTTTCAGCTTCTCGGTTTCATAGGCGGCCGGGCTCACGCCCACATAGCCGGTGGCGATGGACCAGTCGGCGGCGCGCTCGGGCGCGGTCATGTAGCGGATGAGCTTGAGGGAGGCGGCGCGCTCCGCCTCGGAGGCGTTCTTGAACAGGTAGAAATTGCCGCCGCCGGTGGGCGAGCCGGGCTGTTTGTGGGCCGGAAGCTCGGCGACGCCGAAATCGAACTTCGCTTCCTTCTTCACGGCGGTAAGGTTGCCGGTGGTGTGCCACATCATGGCCGTCTGGCCCTGAACGAAGGCCTGGCGTAGCGTGCCCCATTCCACGAGGCCGGCGGGCGAGATCTTGGCGTCGGTGGTGAGCGACCGCCAGAAGGCGAGCGCCTCGACGACCGCCGGATCATCGAAAGAGACGCTGGCGCCGTCCTTGCTCATCAGTTCCTTGCCGTTCTGGATGGCGAAGCACTGGAACATCCAATAGGGATAGCCGGTGCCCGGCACCATGAGGCCGTAGCGGCCGTCCTTGGTGAGCTTCTTGCCCATGGTCACCAGCTCGTCCCAGGTCCGCGGCGGCTTCTCGGGGTCAAGCCCCGCCTCGCGGAACATGTCCTTGTTGTAGAACATGACGATGGTGGAGCGCTGGAAGGGGATGCCCCAGGTCTTGCCCTCGACGCGGCTATTGGCCATCAGCGCGGGATAGAAGCCGGCGAGCCAGGCCTTCTCGTCGTCGGTCTTCACCACATCCTCGAACGGAACGATGAGGTCCTGTTCCACGAGGTCATAGGCGTCGATGGAGAACAGCACGGAGAGCTGGGCCGGCTGGCCGCTCTTGAGCGCCGCCAAAGCGCGCACGCGGGTGTCATCATAATTGCCGGCATAGACGGCATTGACGTGAACCTCCGGATTCTCCTTCTCGAACCCCGAGATCATGTCGTCGATGACCTTCGTCAGCGGCCCGCCGACGGCGATCGGATAATACATCGTCAGCTCGGTCTTCGCGAAGGCCGGCATCGTTGCGGCAACGAGCAGGCTCGCCGCCGTGGCGGCGGCGGTGAAGAAACGTCTCATGGTCAGTGTCCTTCTGGCCTTGGGGGAACGCATACAAGGTGAAAGGGAAGGGGTCAGACCGCTGGGGGCGCGGCCGTCTCTTGCGCGGGCTGGGATTTGGCGTTCGTTCGCGGCCCGGCACCTGCGCAGATGCTCCGGCCGCTGTCGCGGTCGAACCAATGGGTGGCGTGTTCGGCCCAGGACAAGGAATGGGCCGTACCGGGGGCCGGGTCGATCCGGCCGGGGACGCGGGCGATGAGCTGGGCCCCGCCCTCGATCTGGAGATAGACGAAGGTCTCGGCGCCCAGGAATTCGCTGGCCACCACCGTCGCCGGCAGCCGACCGGTGCCCGCAGGCTCGAGGCGAAGGGCCTCCGCGCGCACGCCCGCCATCAGCTGCGCGCGGGCATGGCCCTCCGGCGGCTCGGGCACGCCCAAAAGCTCCGCCGGGATCAGCGTCATGGGCGGCGAGCCGATGAAACTTGCGGCAAAAGCGGAGGCCGGCGCCTCATAGAGCGCGGCGGGCGTGCCCTCCTGCTCGATCCGGCCCTGGCGCATGAGGATGACATGGTCCGCCATGCCCATCGCCTCGGTCTGGTCGTGGGTGACATAGACCACGGTCATGCCGAGCCGGCGTTGCAGCGCGCGGATCTCCTGGCGCACGGAATGGCGCAGCTTGGCGTCGAGGTTGGAGAGCGGCTCGTCCATCAGGCACAAGGGATGGTCGGCGACGATGGCGCGGGCGAGCGCCACGCGCTGGCGCTGGCCGCCGGACAGGTGCGCGGGCTTGCGCGCATCCAGCCCCTCAAGGCCGGTGAGGGCGAGCGCGTCCTTCAGCTTGCGGTCCCGCTCCGCCCGCGGCACATGGCGCACCCTGAGGCCGAACACGATGTTCTCCGCCACCGAGAGATGGGGAAACAGCGCATAGGATTGAAATACGATGGATAGCCCGCGTGCGGACGGCGGCAGCGCGGTGACGTCGCGGCCGTCGATTTCGACCCGCCCGCGGTCCGGCGTCTCCAGCCCGGCGATGAGGCGCAGCGTGGTGGACTTGCCGCAGCCGGACGGGCCGAGCAGCACGGTGAACCCGCCGCGCGGAATGGCGAGGGAGAGATCGTCGACCCCGCCGCCGCCGTCGAACAGGCGGGTCACGCCGTGCAGGCGGACGAAATCCCCAGTGGTGGCGTGCGCGCTCATGCCGCTTCCTCGGTGGCGACGCGGACCCGTGCGCCGAGGCCGTCCTTGTCGAACAGGACGTCGAACGGGGGCGGCGGCGGCGCGTCGAGCACCAGCAGGTCGATGTCGGAGAGATGCCCGCCGCGCGCCGGCGCCGGCCGTCCGAACTTGCTGACGTCGGCCACCAGCACCGAGCGGCGGCAGCTTTCGAGCATGGCGGAGCGGGCGAGGACCTCGGCGCGGTCGAAATCCACCAACGTGCCGTCCGGCTCGATACCGCCGACGCCGAAGACGCCGAAATCGACCCGGTAATTGCGATACATCTCCTCCACCTGCGGGCCGAGCACGTCGCGATCGGGCAAACGCATGGCCCCGCCCGGGATGATGATGCGGTTGGAGGCGGTGACGCTCAGCGCCATGGCGACGTTGAGATTGTTGGTGATGACGGTCAGGTTTGCATGGCCCTGCATGGCGAGGGCGACGAATTCCGGCGTCGTGCCGATGCCGAACGAGAGCGAGGCGCCGTTCGGGATGAGGCCGGCGACGAGGGCACCGATGGTCTGCTTGGCCACGGGATGGACGATGCGGCGCGAATCATAGGCGAGGTTGAGGCGGGGCGGCTCCACATATTCCGCGCCGCCGCGCCGCCGGCGCAGCAGATTGGCATCGCACAGGATGTTGATGTCGCGCCGGATGGTCTGCGGGGTGACGCAGAAATGCTCCGCGAGCGTCTCCACGCTCAGGAAGCCCCCTTGGCGGGCGAGGTCGACGATATCCTGTTGCCGAAACGTGATGGTCATGCGCGCCCGTCTGCATGTTCATTTGAACATTGAGCGCACGGTAAACCTGTTCATTGAACGCAGGGTGTCGGTTACATGACGTTCAAATGAACGTGCGCCATCGTGGGCCGGAGGACCCGCGACAGCGCTTGCGATGTTGGATCGGTGATCAATGCCGCCCCGCCGCCCATCCCGCGCGCGGCGGGACGGGTAGCAGCGCACGTAAGAAGCTCAGAGGCCGAAGAAATCGGCCATCAGTTCGAGCTGGTGCTCCAGCATGGGCCGCCCGAGATGGATGCGGCAGCCGGCGTCGCGCGCCCGCGCCAGAAGCGGCGTGATTTCCGGCTCCATGATGATTTCCGCCACCACCATGGATGCGACGAGGCGCGCGGCGTCGAGCGGCAGCGCATCGCCCGGCTTCATGCCCAGCGAAGTGCCGTTGACGACGATATCGTGGCCGGACGGGTCTTCGCCGCCGGCCGAGATCGACACGCCGGGATGCGCGGCGGCGATCCGATCGCACAGGTCCTGCGCCTTGGCGCGGGTGCGGTTGGCGATGGTGAGGTGGGAGATGCCCGACGCCGCAAGGGCGAAGGCGATGGCGCTCGCCGCGCCGCCCGCGCCGGCGAGATAGATCCGCCGGTCCTCCAGCGCCACGCCCGCGCCGAGAAGCCCGGCGATGAAGCCTGCCCCATCCAGCATGTCGCCATGCAGGCGGTTGTCGACGGTACGGCGGATGACGTTCACCGCGCCCATGGCCTGTGCCCGCGCGCTCACCTCATCGCAATGGGCCACCATCGCCGCTTTGTGGGGCACGGTGATGATGGCGCCATCGAAGCTCTTGAGCGTGCGCAGGCTGTTCGCGAAGGCGGCGAGATGTTCCGGCGCGACCTGGAACGGCACCATCACCGCATCGCGGCCGCGCCGCTCGCAGATGGCATTGATGCCGGGTGGCGCTTTCACATGGGCGATGGGGTCGGCAAGAATGCCGAGCACCCGGGTGTGGCCCGTAATCTGCGTGATGCTGCGTGCGCTCATGCCTGCAGTTTCCCATCCAGCCGCTTGGGCAGGCCGGGAGCGCCGGCGCCCTTCAGCTCCGGCGGCAGCAGCGCGTCGGGCAGGTCCTGGTAGCTCACCGGCCGCAGGAAGCGGGCGATGGCGAGGGTTCCGACCGAGGTGGAGCGGCCATCGGCCGTGGCCGGGAATGGGCCGCCATGAACCATGGCGTGCGCCACCTCGACGCCGGTGCCGAAGCCGTTGACGAGGATGCGCCCCACCTTGCGCTCCAGCATGGGCACGAGCGCGCGCGCGGCCGGATAGTCCGCCTCGTCGATGTGCAGGGCGGCGGTGAGCTGGCCTTCCAGGCTCTCCAGCACGCGCGTCAGTTCCGGGACGTCCGTGCAACGCACCACGAGAGAGGCGGCGCCGAACACTTCCTCGTGGAGGTCGGGGTGGGTCAGGAATTCCGCCGCGCTGGTGGCGAACAGGGCGGGCCTGCCCTTCAGCGCGCCGTCGGCCTGCCCGCGGGCCACTTCCTGCACCGCGCCGTGGCCGGCAAGGGTTTCCACGCCGGAATTATAGGCCGCGAGGATGCCGGGCGTGAGCATGGTGGCCGAGGGCAGCCCGGTGATCGCCGTCGCTGCGGCAGCGAGGAAGGCATCGAGCCCCGCGCCTTCGAGCGCCAGCACCAGCCCCGGATTGGTGCAGAATTGCCCCGCGCCAAGGCTCAGCGCCGCCGAAAACGCCGTGCCGATCTGGGCGCCGCGCGCGGCGAGTGCCGCCGGAAACAGGATCACGGGATTGATGCTGCTCATCTCCGCATAGACCGGGATGGGCTCGGCGCGTTCCGCCGCGATCTTCATGAAGGCTGTGCCCCCGGCCCGCGAGCCGGTGAAGCCCACCGCCTTGATGCGCCGGTCTCCAACCAGTCCCTGGCCCACCTTGCGGCCGCTGTCATAGAGCAGGGAGAACACGCCCTCCGGCAGGCCACGGTCCGCCACCGCCTTCTGCACCGCTTTGCCGACGAGCTGGGAGGTGCCGGGATGGGCGGAATGGGCCTTCACGATCACCGGGCAACCGGCCGCGAGGGCGGATGCGGTGTCGCCGCCGGCCACCGAGAAGGCGAGCGGAAAATTGCTGGCGCCGAAGACCGCGACCGGACCCAGCGGCACGTTGCGCAGGCGCAGGTCCGGGCGGGGCAGGGGCTTGCGCTCGGGCAGGGCCGGGTCGATCCTCAGATCGAGGAAGCCGCCGTCGCGCACCACCTGTGCGAACAGGCGCAGCTGGCCGACCGTGCGTCCGCGCTCGCCTTCCAGGCGCGGGCGCGGCAAGCCGGTCTCCTGCATGGCCCGTTCGATCAGCACGTCGCCGATATCGAGGATATTCTGCGCGGCCGTCTCAAGAAACAGGGCGCGCTCTTCCAGGGATACGGCGCGATAGGTGTCGAACGCGGCTTCCGCGAGGGCGCAGGCGCGCTCCAGATCGTCCAGCGTGGCGCCACCGAAGGCGGGGGCGAGCGGCAGGCCGCTCGCGGCTTCCACCGCCCGGACCTCGCCGACCGTGCCGGGCCGCGAGTCAGCGCCGATCAGCAGATCGGTTGTGATGGTCATGTCGGTCATCCTTCATCCAGGCGGGCAGCTTTCGCCCGCGGATCGGCCTTGGTCGAGTCAAATGTGGGTGGCGCTCCGCCGTCATTTGCCCCAGCGCAGCGCCAGGGGGTCGAGCTCCCGGGCGATTTCCAGCAAGCCTTCGCGGGTCGCGGGATGCACCGGCTCCAGCGGATGGCGCACCGCGTCGGAGGAGATCACGCCGCCTTCCATCATGGCAATCTTCGCCGCGCGCAAGCCGCATTGGCGGTTCTCGTAATTGATCAGCGGCAGCACGCGGGCATAGGCCTGCGCGGCCTCGGCGCGACGGCCGGCCGCGTGGTGGTCGAGCACCGGGCGCAGCAGGTCGGGCAGGAGCGCGCTCGACATCACGCCGGTGGCGCCGGCGTCGAGATCGGCCATCAGCGTAATGGCCTCCTCGCCGTCGAACGGGCCTTCGACGGCCTCACCGCCGGCGGCGATGAGCGCGCGCAGCTTGGCGGCGGTGCCCGCCACCTCGATCTTGAAATAGCGCACCAATGGCAATTCACGGGCGAGCCGCACCATGAACGGAACGGAGAGCGAGACGCCGCTGAGCGGCGCGTCCTGGAGCATCACCGGGATGCCGGCGGCATCCGCGACGCGGGCGAAATGGTCGAAGATGGCCTGCTCGTCGAGGCGGATGCCGGCGCCGTGATAGGGCGGCATGAGCATGATGAGGCTGGCGCCCGCTGCACGCGCATGGGCGGCGCGCTCGGCGGCGACGCGGGTGGAGAAATGGGAGCAGGTCACCATCACCGGCACGCGCCCCGCCACATGGGCGAGCGACAGTTCGGTGAGGATGCGGCGCTCCTCGTCGGTCAAGAGAAACTGTTCGGAATAATTGGCGAGGATGCAGATGCCGTCCACGCCCTGGTCGATCATGCAATCGAGCACGCGGCGCTGGCCTTCGGGATCGAGGTCGCCATTGGCGAGGAACGGGGTGGGCGCGACGGGAAACAGCCCGCGATAGGGCAGGGCGGCAGCGGGCTGGGCGGCGGCAGTCATGGCGGCTCCTGAGGCACGGTGCGAATTCGAAGGGGCGCACGTCGCGCCCCTTCCATCATTGGCGAAATTTCACTCGGCCGGGAGGTTCTCGGGCAGCGACTGGCCGAAATACTTCTTATAGATGTCGTTCAGCTTGCCGTTCTTCAAATTGGCCGCGACCCACTCGTTCACGAACGCCTTCAGCTCGGGATCGCTCTTGCGCAGGCCGACGGCCATGGGATAGGCCGCCATCTCGATCTTCACCTCGAGCTGCTTGCCCGGGTTCTGCTCGGCCACCGAATTGGCGGTGGAGAGGGCGGCGGCCAGAATGTCCTGCTGCCCGGTGGCGACCGCGGTGTTGGCGGTGGCCTCGTCCTCATAGCGCACGATGTTGGCGGCGACCTTGGCGTCCTTGATGGTGCGCGTCAGCTCGATGTCGGCGGTGGTGCCGCGGGCGACCGCGATGGACTTTCCGGCCAAGTCGGCCGCGCCCTTGATGGCCATGGACTTGGGGGCGGAGACCACCACCGGGATCACGCCATAGGGGATGGAATAATCCACCACCTTCTTGCGCTCCGGCGTGATGGAGAAGGAGGCGATCACCACATCGACCTTGCCGGCCAGCAGCGTGGGCACGCGGTTCGCGCCCGAGACCGGCACCACTTCCAGCGGCACGCCGAGGTCCTGAGCCAGGAGCTTGGCGGTCTCGACGTCCGAGCCGGTCTCCTTGGCCTGCGCGTCCAGCATGCCGTAGGGCGGATGGCTGACGTCGATGGCCACCAGCAGCTTGCCGCGCTGCTTGATGCCGGCGGGGGTCTCGGCGTTGGCGGCCAGCGGGCCGGCCACCAGGGCGACGGCGAGCGCAAGCGTGCCGGCGATGCGGGTCATGGTCATGGTGAAAACTCCTCCGAATCTTGTTTTCTGTTGGCGTTGCAGGTGGGTGTCACAGGCCGTTGCCGACGAACTGGCGCAGCTCGACGGTCTGGGGATGGGCCAGCATCTCGCCCTTGCCGCTCTCCCAGACCTTGCCCTGGTGCATGAACACCACGGCGTGGGCGACCGAGCGGGCGAAGGCCATTTCATGGGTGACGAGCATCATGGTCATGCCGCCCCGGGCGAGCCGCTCGATGACTTTCAGCACCTCGCCCGTCAGCTCGGGGTCGAGCGCCGAGGTGACCTCGTCGAACAGGATCAGCTTGGGATGCATGGCCAGCGACCGGGCGATGGCGACCCGCTGCTGTTGCCCACCGGAGAGCTGCTCGGGATAGCTCTGCGCCTTGTCGGCCAAGCCCACCTGCGCCAGCACCTCGGCGGCGAGGTCGCGCGCCTCGCCCTTGCCGATGCGCTTAACCTTGCGCGGCGCCAGCGTCACGTTCTGCTCGGCCGTCAGATGCGGGAACAGATTATAGCTCTGGAACACGATGCCCACGTCCTGGCGCAGCTCGCGCAGGTCGACGGTGCCGCTGTGGAGCGCGCGCCCGCACACGGTCAATTCGCCGCCGTCCACCTTCTCCAGGCCGTTGACGCAGCGCAGTGCCGTGCTCTTGCCGGAGCCGCTGCGGCCGATCAGGGCCACCACCTCCCCCGGCGCCACATCAAGGTCGATGCCCTTCAGCACGGCCAGAGCGCCGAAATTCTTGCGCACGTCGCGGAAGCGCACGAGTGGCGCGGCGGGGCTGGTCATGGAAGGGCTCTCATGCAAAGCGGCGGAAGGGGCGGGGGCTCTCATCTGCAGGGTCATGCCGTCTCCTCAGCCGCGATGCAGCCGTCGCTCGAACCGGCTCGCCAGCAGCGACATGGGAAAGCAGATGGCGAAATAGATCAAAGCCGCGATGGTGAAGACCGTGAACGGCCGGAAGGTGGAATTATTGATCACCTTGGCCGAATAGGTCAGGTCGAAGAAATTGATGACCACCGAATAGGACGTGTTCTTCACGATCTGCACCAGGAAGCCCACCGTGGGCGGCACCGCAATGCGCAGGGCCTGGGGCAGGATCACGAACACGAAGCGCTGGGTGGAGGTGAGCGCCAGGCACTCGCCCGCCTCCCACTGGGTCCGCGGCACGGCAAGGATGCAGCCCTTCCAGATTTCGCCGAGATAGGCGCCCGCATAGAGCGTCATGGCGACGCCCGCCGCCACCAGCGCCGGCACGTCGAAGCCGCCGATGCTGATGCCGAAATAGACCACGAACATGATGACCGGCAGCGGAATGCCCTGCACCACCTGCACCAGCACGCCGGACAGCGCGCGCGCAAGCCGGCTCTGGGAGGAGCGCGCCAGGGCGACCGGGAGCCCGAGCAGCGTGCCGCCGACGAAGCCGAGCAGCGAAAGCACGATGGTCCAGCCCGCGCCGCGGAAGAGATAGGCGATTTGCTCGATGGTCAGTCCCAGCATCAGAGCCTCACAGCGGGGTGCCGAGCCGGCGCCGGCGGGGGAAGGAGACCTGGGCCACGCCGAGCAGCGTGAGGCGCAGGAGCGAGGCCATCACGAGATAAATGACGGCGATCACGAGATAGACTTCGAAACCGCGGAAGGTGAAGGACTGGATCATGTAGGCGACCCCGGTCAGCTCCTCCGCCGAGATCTGGGACATGATCGAGGTGGCCAGCATCATCAGCACGAACTGGCTGACGAGCGCGGGATAGACGCGCTCCACCGCCTGGGGCAGTTGCACCGACCACAAGGCCTGGCTCGGCTTCAGCGCGAGGCACGAGGCGGCCTCGATCTGGCCCTTGGGGATGCTCAGGAAACCGGCGCGCATGATCTCGGCCGTATAGGCGCCGACATTGATGACGAGGGCGATCACCGCCGCCGCGAACGGGCCGATCCGCACCTGGAGCACGGCGAGGCCGAAGAACAGCCAGAACACCTGGATGATGAGCGGCGTGTTGCGGATGCCTTCCACATAGATCACCACCGCCCGCCGCGCCCAGGGCGGCCCATACAGGCGGCCGACCGCGCAAAGCGTCCCGAGCGCGAAGCCCGGCAGGATGGAAGCGGTCGTCATTCCCAGGGTCAGCCAGATGCCGTGCCATAGGTCTGGCAAATATTCATCCAGGAATGAGAAATCGAATTCGTAGGACAAGGCAAAAATCCACGTCTTCGGAAGCGAAATTCATCGCGTTCGATAAATATATAAATCCAGAGTGACGATAGGTAACGCGTCCGTCTCCGAGATATGCTCAGGAGGCGGAGGTTTTCGGTGTTAAATCAGGGGCATAGGCGTTCTTTCCTGCCTAATTTATTATCATTTTTCTATTGACTGGAGGACATCTAACATGATTGATTGATGCACGCAATAATCATTTTAGCGGACAATTCCATGCTGACGACGCTCACGGCCTCCCCGGTGATCCAACTGAACGCGCGGGACAATGTGGCCGTGGCCCGATCCGCCATTCCCGCAGGCACGCCGGTTCAGGTGGAGGCGGAAACGCTTGTCGCGCTGGCCCAGATCCCCAGCGGACATAAGATGGCGATCCGCGCCATTGCGGCGGGCGAGCCGGTGCTGAAATATGGCCAGGTGATCGGCATCGCCAACGCCGACATCGCCCCCGGCGCGCACGTGCACCTGCACAACCTCGCCATGCAGGAGAGCGGCGTCGATCACCATTTCGCCGAGGATGCCCGTCCCACTCCGCTGCTGCCCGAAGGCCAGCGGCGCACCTTCGAAGGCTATGTGCGCGCCGACGGTCAGGTGGGCACGCGCAATTATATCGGCATCGTCAGCTCGGTGAATTGCTCGGCCACGGTGGCGCGCGCCATCGCCGACGGGTTCAACCGGGGCGGCGGCCTCGACGGGTTCGAGAATGTGGACGGCGTGGTGGCGCTCACCCACGGCACCGGCTGCGCCATCAACACCAAGACCGAAGGCTATGCCTATCTCACCCGCGTGCTGAGCGGCTACGCGAAGAATCCAAACTTCGCCGGCATCCTCATGATCGGCCTCGGCTGCGAAACCAACCAGATCGACCCCATCGTGAAGAAGTTCGGGCTTGAGGAAGGCCCGTTCCTGCGCACCATGACCATTCAGCACCTGGGCGGCACCCGCAAGACCGTGGAGGTGGCCTCCGCCATCATTCGCGAGATGCTGCCCGCCGTGAACGCCGCAAAGCGCACCACCGTGCCGCTCTCCGGCCTCAAGGTGGCGCTCCAGTGTGGCGGCTCGGACGGCTATTCCGGCATTTCCGCCAATCCGGCGCTGGGCCATGCGGCCGACCTCGTGGTGCAGCACGGCGGCACGGCGGTGCTGAGCGAGACGCCGGAAATCTACGGCGCCGAACACCTGCTGACCCGCCGGGCGGTCACCCCCGCTGTGGCGCAGAAGCTCGTGGACCGCATCGACTGGTGGCGCCGCTACACCGAGCGCAACGAGGCGGAGCTGAACAACAATCCCTCCCACGGCAACAAGGCGGGCGGGCTCACCACAATCCTGGAAAAATCGCTGGGAGCGGTGGCCAAGGGCGGCACCATGCCGCTGGAGGCGGTCTATGAATATGCCGAGATCATCGACCGCACGGGCTTTGTGTTCATGGACACGCCCGGCTACGATCCGGTTGCCGTCACCGGCCAGGTGGCGGGGGGCTGCAACGTCATCGTCTTCACCACAGGCCGTGGCTCGGTCTCCGGCTTCAAGCCCGCCCCCTGCATCAAGGTCGCGACCAACAACGAGATGTACGCGCACATGCAGGAGGACATGGACGTCAATTGCGGTGGCATCGTCACCGGCGAGGACACCATCGAGGCGGCCGGCGCGCGGATCTTCGAGACCATCATCGCCATCGCCTCGGGCGCGCACACGCTGAGCGAGGATTACGGCTTCGGCGACAACGAATTCGTGCCATGGCAAATCGGCGCGGTCACCTGAGCCGCGGCAAGCAGGCGCCGGTCGTCGACCGGACGCCCGCCTATGCGCTGATCGCGGAACAGCTCCGCCGGTCCATCTGCGATGGCTCCCTGCCGCAAGGCGCGGTGCTGCTGGAAGGGCCGCTCGCGGTCCTGTTCGGTTCCAGCCGCTCGCCGGTGAAACAGGCTCTGTCCGAACTCGAAAGCGAGGGGCTGCTCAGCCGGTTCGAGGGGCGCGGCCTGCTGGTCGGGCGCACCGAGACGCCGCAGCGCATCAAGATCACCTCGGCCATGCTCCAGATGCACGCCGAGCCTCCCGCCGTCGCCAAATCTTTTGCGTGGCAGTCGCTTTATTATGATTTCGAGCGCGAAATCATCCTGCGCTCGGTGTTCGGCCGCTTCCGCGTGAACGAATTGGCTCTGGCGCGCCATTTCGACGTGGGGCGCACGGTGGCGCGCGACCTGCTGATCCATGCCCGCGAGGTGGGCATCGTCTCCAAGGGCGAGAAATCCCATTGGTGGATCGTGCCGCTGGACGAAGCCCGCTTCCACGACCTTTACGAACTGCGCATCCTGCTGGAGCCGGTGGTGCTGGAAAGCGCCATTGGCCGGATTCCGACAGCGCAGCTCGACAGTGTCGAAGCCCGGCTGAAGGACGTGATCGCGCGCTTCCCGCAGGTGGATATTTCCGACCTCGACGTGCTGGAAGCCGATCTGCACATCGACTGCGTCGGCCATGGCCGCAATCCGGAACTCATCGAGGCGCTGCGGCGCACGCGCTGCATCCTGGTATCGGGCAAGCACATCCAGGTGGCGCTGAACCGCGCGACCCTGGTGGACCCCTTCATGGACGAGCACCTGGATATCGTGCGGGCCGTGCGGCGCGGCAACGGGGCCGCGGCGAAGAAGGCGCTGGTGGCCCATCTGCGCGCCTCCAGCCAGAAGGCCGCCGAACGCCTCGCTGCCTTCCGCGCCTCCCAAAGCGTGCCCCATCTGCCCTATATCGCCTGAGGCTGATATTGCCGAGCGCTTCGGCGCCGAAACGCTCCGGCATGAAAACGGCGCGCCGGCATCCGCCGTGAGGGGCGAATCCGATGACGGGGAAGAGGAAGCGGCCTTCGGGCGAGCCCAGGGTGAAGATCGCGCTCGAGGCGATCCGCGGAGCGCCGCGGGTCGCGCACTTGGCGACCAAATATGCGTCCGGGTTCCTGGTGAGACGACACGCCACGCACACGCCGCGGATGGCGCGAGAGGCGGCATGACGTCGTGAAAGTTTACATTAATCCAACAAAATCAATGACTTATAAGAAGTCATTGGTGGAGCCGAGGTCCGTCGAACTATCGTTCATGGACATCCGAGTGTGTCCTGCAAACGTTTAATTTAATTGATAAATTCGTAATGCCTATCCATACACATCCCGTGCCGTCCGCCTAAAACCAGCGCTAAAGGTGGGGTTGAAGGTGGGGTTGGAGCAGTTAGGATGCGGGTGGGGTTGGGGATTCATACCCTCAACGTGTCGGGGAAAGGCGGAAAGGAAAATGTTACCATAATACCTATAATGAGATAGCGTGTCTCTATATGGGGTGTGCCAATAGGGCCAATGACGATTTCTTCTGATTTTTCAATATTTTGATTGGCGCATTTGGCTGCGCCAGTTCGTGCCAGTTGTGCCAGCGGTGCCGTGAAACGCGTGGGCGACGCTGAAACCCCGCATTTTGATGTATCGCGGTGTGGCGGCGCAGAGCCTGCGCCAGTCTCAGTGAACCCTGCACCGGGCACGGCCATTCCGAATAAGCCGACCCAGATGGTGCGCAAGAGAGTTAGGAGGAGCGATGGCGCGGGAGGTGAAGAGGTTGACGGCGCGCACAGTGTCGAGCCTGAAGGAACCGGGACGCTATGCCGACGGGGGAGGGTTGTATCTCCAAATTGGCCCGACGGGCACGAAGGCGTGGCTTTTCCTGTTCAAGCGGGGTGGGAAGCGCCGCGAGATGGGATTGGGCGCCATCGGCGATGTATCGCTCGCGGAAGCACGTCAGAAGGCCGAGGAGGCCCGGCGCATTGCCGCTGAGAGCGGCGACCCCTTCGAGGTCCGAAAGGCCGCCAAGGACGCACGCCGGGAGGCGGACGCCGCACCCACTTTTGGGGGCTTCGCAGATGTTCTGATCGCAGGCATCGAAGGCGGATTCCGCAACGAGAAGCATATCTATCAATGGAAGCAGACCCTCGGTCCTGCCTATTGCGCGAGGATTCGGGACAAGAAGATTGCGGAAATCAGCACCGATGACGTGCTCGCGATTCTCCAGCCGATTTGGCTGGAAAAGAACGAGACGGCATCGCGTCTGAGAGGGCGGATCGAGCGCGTTCTGGATGCCGCCAAGGCAAAAGGCCTGCGCTCCGGTGAGAACCCGGCTCGCTGGCGTGGACATCTCGATACACTCCTGTCCAAACGCCAGAAGCTTCAGCGTGGCCACCATCCGGCGATGCCTTACGGGGAAGTGCCGGCCTTTATCGCCGATCTCCAGAAGCGCGAAGCGATGGCGGCGCGCGCCCTGGAGTTCGCGATCCTGACGGCCGCCCGTTCTGGAGAGGTTTTGGGCGCCAGAGCGTCCCGGCTGCCCGCATGAAGGCGAGCCGCGATCATCGCGTGCCACTGCCCGAGCCTGCTTTGGCGGTCCTCGACGCGGTTGCGCCGCTCCGGCCCGCCGACGACGATGGCAGTGGCTTTCTCTTTCCTGGTCAGCGCCCGATGCGCCCCTTGAGCGGGATGGCCATGGAGATGCTGCTGCGCCGGCAAAAGCTGGAAATCACTGTGCATGGCTTTCGGTCATCATTCCGCGACTGGGCTGCGGAAGAGACGGCTTTTCCTCGAGAGATCGCTGAAGCCGCCCTGGCACACGTGGTGGGTGATGCCACTGAGCGAGCTTACCGGCGGGGCGACGCCCTGGAGAAGCGGCGAGAGTTGATGAAGGCGTGGGCCGCGTTCTGCCTCCGGTAAGGATCTTCCCCCGAAAAAATGGACGGGTTTAAGCCGCTCTGCGTTCCATCTCTGCAGGGCTGATGTAGCCGAGCGCCGTGTGGAGGCGGCGGAGATTGTAGAACCCCTTAATGTATCCGAACATGTCCGGTCTGCCTCGGCCGCATATTGAATGCCGCGGTCCGAGTGGTGGATGAGCCCGGGTGTCGGCCTCTGGCGCTCGATAGCCGTGGCGGGGGCCTCCAGCGCGATCTGTGTGTGCAATGTCTCGCGCATGGACTAGCCGACCAGCTTACGGGTGCGCATGTCGTGCACACCGGCAAGGGAGACCGGCCCGCGCCTGTGGGGATGTAGGCGAGGTCCGCCAGCCAGACCTGGTTCGGGGTGGAGGTCGTGAAATTGCGCGCGAGCCTGTTGGGCGCGATCGGATAAGAATGGCGGCTGTCGGTCGTCCACGTGCGCCGTGGCATGGCCGCCAAGTCCCGGATGCCGGCGCGTTGTATCAGCTCGCGGCTGCGAAGGGCAGGCGAAACGGCGGGGGCGGTGGCGCCTGTCGGATCGACCGTGCCCGGAAGGCGCGGGGCGAAATGGAGGCTTTGGCCAATGACCAGGTGATCGTTTCGTTTCATGCTGTCGTCGACCTGCGGAACGCTTTATTATGGCTCCGTGTCAGGCGATAGGCTCTCCCGTTGAACAGTCGGACAGCAGGCTCCACACCAGAAATCTACTTGGCAAGCTGGCCAGGAAAGAGTGCGCGAGATTCAAGTCCGGAGCATCCTGCTGTCTATCATATGCTCGATGTCGCGGCGGTTGCGGAGCGTTTCCTGCTAGAAGTTCCTTTCACTGAGGAGCGCAAGGCGGCGTTCAGCTTGCTGGTCGCGCTGCACGATCTTGGAAAGATCGGTGACGGCTTCCGCAACATGATCCGGTTCGGCGCAACCTCGACCCTCCGTCATTGGGAACTGACCGAGTGCTGGCTGCTGCCGAATGATCAGCTGTGCGCGCGGCTCAGGGCGAGCGGAGCGGTGTGGACGGAACTGGTGGCTGCGATCGCCGGGCATCACGGCAGGCCGCCGAAGCCGTCCGGTAAGGGGCCGAAGCAAGAAAAGCAAAATTTCCAGCGGTTTTGCAGGGCAGAAGGGGCGCAGGCCGCGCAGGATGTCCCCGCAATCATAGACGACCTTTTTGCGCTCTGGCCGCACGCCTCGCTTGCCGGCCTCACCGGCGCCGAGGCCAAGCGGCTGAGCTGGTGGCTCTGCGGCCTCACGGTGGCGGCAGACTGGGTGGGCTCGAATCCGGGCTGGTTTCCTGCCCAGAGGCCCGAGCTCGGCTTGCCCGACTACCTCGCCCGAGCGCGGGAGCAAGCCGTTGTCGCCGTGCGGGAGGCCGGATTGCAGTCGGCGCGGCCGCGCGAGGATCGGCTTTTCGACTGGGCTTTGCGCCCGATGCAGATCGCCGCGCGTGATGTTTCTCTTCCCGCCGGGCCGGTGCTGGCGTTCATCGAAGACGAGACCGGCGCGGGCAAGACCGAAGCCGCGCTGATCCTCGCGCAGCGGATGCTGGTCGCGGGCAAGGGGAGGGGGCTTTACTTTGCCCTTCCCACCATGGCCACGGCGGACGCCATGTTCATGCGGGCCGCGAAAGTCATTGGACGGATGTTCCAGGCACCCTCGCTGACGCTCGCCCATGGACGGGCGTCGCTTTCCGAGCCTTTTCGCGATCTGGTTAGTCGCTCTGTGATGAGCGATGACGTGATCTGCGCCCCGTGGCTCGCGGACAGCCGGCGCCGTGCCCTGTTGGCCGACGTGGGGGTGGGTACGATCGATCAGGCGCTTTTGTCGGTGATGCCGACCCGCTTTTCCACGCTCCGCATGTGGGGCCTAGCCTCGAAGATCCTGATCGTCGACGAGGCGCACGAGATCAGCGGCGATCACTATATGGCGGAGCTGCTTGCCGCACTGTTGCGGGTTCATGCCGCGCTGGGCGGCTCGGCGATCCTGCTCACGGCCACTCTGCCACTTCAGGATCGAGCGTTGCTGACGCGCGCCTTTGCCGAGGGAACGGGGCGTGAATGGCCCGAAGACGCGGACCAGAGCTACCCGGCCCTGTCGATTTCCGGTGGCGAGGCCCGGCGCGACTTCGACCAGAAGCCCGGTCTGAAAGGGCCTGTTCGGGTGATGCGGCTGCCGGCGATGGAGGCGGCGGTCGATCTGCTGTCGACGGCGGCGGCGCGCGGGGCGGCGTGCGTGTGGGTGCGCAACGCCGTGGACGAGGCGATCGCCGCCGTCGAGGCGCTCCGCGCGCGCGGGGTGGCGGCTTCATTGCTGCACGCACGCTTCGCACTTTGCGACCGCAAGCGGATTGAACAAGCCGAGATTGCCCGCTTCGGCAGGACGGGCGAAGGGCGGGCCGGCCGAGTGCTGGTCGCGACCCAGGTGGTTGAATCGAGTCTCGATCTGGATTTCGACGTGATGGTGTCCGATCTTGCGCCCATCGCTGCTTTGATTCAGCGCGCGGGCCGGCTGTGGCGGCACATGGCGGAACGGCCCCGTGCGCAGCGCCCCGTGCCGGAGCCGGTGCTGCATATTCTCTCGCCCGATCCGGCTGTGGTCGTGGATGAACGGTGGCTGATGGATGTGCTGGGGCAGGGCGCCTGGGTCTATCCGGTCGCCGATCAATGGCGCACCGCCGATGTCCTCTTTCGCACCGGAATGATCATGTCGCCGGCGGGGCTGCGTGACCTGATCGAGGCAGTCCGTTCCGAAGCGGCCCCGGTGCCGGCGCCTTTGGAGGCGGCGGAGATGGAGCGCGTCGGTCAAGCCTATGCCGAATCCAATCGCGCCAGGTGCAACCTCGTCGACTTTGCCGCCGGATACCGCCGCGAAGGCTCCGGCACCAATGATACCACCTTTCCCACCCGGCTCGGGCGGCCGACGCGAACCCTGGTGCTGGCGCGGCGGCGGGGTGGGACGCTGGTGCCCTGGGCCGAAGGGCACGGGTCGGACTCCTTCGAGGGCTGGATGCTGTCGGAGGTGCAGGCCGACGCGCGGCGCCTCGAGCGGCTCGACCTGCCGGATCAGCGCGCGCCCGAGATTACAGCTGTGACGAAGGATTGGCCGGAGTGGCGGCGGAATACGGTGACCGTATGCCCGGTCGCGGACGATGGGTCGATCGCCGAGGGCTTGCGCTATCAGGCGGCCGAGGGTCTATTGCTCTAGCCCTGCACGCGCGGGGATGACCCGTGTATCGGCGGAGCATCCGTGAGGATGTCAGTGCGTTCCCCGCATGTGCGGGGTTTTAAGTGTATTGGCGGAGCATCAATGGATTCTTGACGGCACAACTTTTTGGTGCGCAGTATGCAAATGTGGCGGGCTCGGGAAACCCACCCGCCGCTGTCGCCGCTCTAAATATCCCTCGCCGCTGCAATAGTAAGAAACAAGGGTCCTGGCACAGGGCATAAAACGCTCTGGCCCGCCGCTTATGCGGATGCGATCCGAGGCATTCGCTCAAGCGGGGTAAGCCCTATACGCGCTTAAGTTGTTGATCCGTGGTCTCCTTTCTTCGAGAACGATCATGCTCCTCAATCTCATCGCCGACCGCTGGATCCCCACCCGCCGCTCCGACGGCGTTTCGTCGGTCATCCGTCCGGATGAGATCACCGATCCCGGCCTCGTCTTTCCCGACTGGCCGCGCCCCGACCTCAATATCGCCAGTCTCGAATTCCTGATCGGCCTAGTCTTGCTCGCCGACCCCCCGGCCGATCGCGATGATTGGGAAGCCCGGCGGGAGCCCGATTCTGAACGCCTGCGCACCGCGCTCGCGCGGATCGCGCCGGCCTTCAACCTGACGGGAGAGGGGCCGCTCTTCCTGCAGGATCTCGATCTGCTCGAAGGCGAGCCGAACCCGCCCGACATGCTGTTCATCGATTCGGCCGGCGGCAACACGGCGCGCAACAATGCTGATTTGATGGTCCGGCGGAACCGCTATCCTGACCTCGATCTGCCCCTGGCGGCCATGGCGCTCTATCTGCTTCAGGCGCACGCGCCCTCGGGCGGGGCGGGCAACCGCACCTCCATGCGCGGCGGCGGGCCGCTGGTCAGTCTGGTCGATCCCGGAACGGGCCGACTCTGGGATTTGATCTGGGCCAACGTGCCCTATGGCAAGCCGGCATCGCCAGACGTGCTGCCCTGGACGAAGCCGACCCGGACGTCGGAAGCTAAGGGGTCCGAGACTTATCCCCAGCACGGCCATCCAGCCGAAGCCTTCTTCGGGATGCCGCGCCGCCTGCGCCTGGTGACCCAGGCGGGCCGGGTCACGGGCGTCGTCCAAAGGCCTTACGGCACCAATTATGCGGGCTGGGTCCATCCGTTGACGCCCTATTATCGGCAGAAACCCGGGGCCGAGCCTTTGCCGCTGCATCCCCGCGCGGGGGCGTTTGGCTATCGCAACTGGCTGGGTGTGGTGCTGGCCATGCCGGAGGAGCGGGAGGAATTGGGCCGGCGCGCAAAGGCGGTGGAGGAGTATTATAATGAGCGTTGCCGCTATCTCTCCGAGCCGCTGCCGGACCCGCAGATCATCGTCGCCGGCTGGTCCATGGACAATATGAAGCCGCGCGATTTCATCCTGTCGCGCCAGCCGCTCGTGCCCTTGGACGGCGAGGCGGCGCTGACGCTTGCAGCGATGATCGAGGCGGCGGAGATCTTCGGCTCCGCTTTGCGGGGCGCGCTGAAGCCGGTGGCGGGCGAGGGAAGCGCACTCGACGCGCTGCGTGAAGCCTTTTTCATCGATACCCAGTTTGCCTTCGACGCTGGCGTCGATGCGTTGTTGCGTGGGGATCCGCGCGTCCAGGTCGCCGGGGCCTGGGTGCGCGCCCTGGAGCGCGTCGCGCTGCACATCTTCGAGCAGGAGGCTCTGCCGGGGCTCGACCAGAGGAAGGCCGAGGAGATGGAGGCGATCATCGCCGCCCATAACGGATTGCGCGCGGTCTTCGCCGGCTGGCGCCGGCCGGGTAGCGATGCCTATGCCCGGCTGGAACTCGAGCCGCGCCAAAAGAAGAAGGAAGCGGCATGACCGGGGACGCTGACAAGCCTTACAAGAGCGGCGGCGCGATCATTCTGGGCTGGTGGCGCGCGAACCTGCGCCCCGACCCGGATATTGGTCCGGCCCGCGGATTGCGTGCCCGGCTGCGCCGGGCCGTCCATGTGGTCGACGTGCTGGCCGAGCCGCAGGTGATTGCACTGCACGACGCGCTTGGTCGGCGCCACGATCCGGTGCGCCTCGCCGCGCTGGCCTCGCTGCTGGCCGCGGTCGAGCGGCACGAGGACCGGCGCATCGCGCGTGCCTTCGGCGGCGCCGCTTGTCGGCCACGCCAGCAATGTCGCAGCCCTGGGCGAGGACTTTTTGAAGTGGGACGAACGCGTTCGCGTTCGCTGGTGCTTCGACTATTTCGGCAAGGCGCCCCCCGATGCACCGGCTGCCGCGTCCGAGACGGAGGAAACCGCGTGACCACCTTCCTGCAATTCCACCTTTTGACGGTTTATCCACCCTCCAACCCCAATCGCGACGATCAGGGACGTCCGAAGGAAGCCCACTTTGGCGGCACGCCGCGCCTGCGGCTGTCGAGCCAGTCCATCAAGCGGGCGGTGCGCATGTCCGCGCCGTTCCAGGAGGGCCTTGCAGGTCATCTTGCCCAGCGCACCAAGCTGATTGGCAATGTGATCCGGGAGCATCTGGAAAAGCAGGGGCTTGCCGCCGACAAGGCGCGCAAGGTCGCTGAAGATGTGGCCAAGGCATTCGGCAAGATCGAGGCGCAGGACAAGAAGCGTCCCGCGTGGATCCAAGGCACCACGCTCGCCTTCATTTCACCCGAGGAGCGGGCGCTGGCGCTGGGCCTGGCGGAGAAGGCGGCTGTTGGGGAGGCCCTGCCGTCCGACAAGGACTTGGCCAAGATTGTGCTCCGAAGCGCCGATGGCGCGGTTGACATCGCCATGTTCGGACGGATGCTGGCCGACAATCCCGACTTCAGCCGTGAGGCTGCGGTGCAGGTGGGGCACGCCATCACCACCCACCGGGCTGAGGCGGAAGACGATTTCTTCACCGCCGTCGATGATCTCAAGACGCGCGAGGAGGATGCGGGCGGCGCCCATCTCGGCGAACACGCATTCGGATCAGGTGTCTACTACCTCTATGCCTGCGTGAACTGCGATTTGCTGGTGGAAAACCTCCAGAACGACACGGCATTGGCGCGCAAGGGGCTTGAGGCTCTGGCCCGCGCGCTGGCCACGGCCACGCCGAAGGGCAAGCAGAACAGCCACGCCCATCACCCCCGCGCCGCTTATATCCGCGCCGAGATCGGCTCGGCTGCCCCGCGCGACCTCACCGGGGCCTTCCTGAAGGCCGTGACCGGCGAGCATGTGCTGGCCGCCTCCGTCCTGGCGCTCGAGGATATGGCGGGCCGGATCGATGCCGCTTACGGACCTGCTGCGGAGCGGGACGCGGTGATGGACGTGGTCGCCGGCAAGGGCACGCTCGATGCGATCGTCGCCTTCGCCGCCTCGGCGGTGCCGCAGCATGGGTGAGTATCTCGTCTTCACCCTGTGTGCTGGGATGGCGGCCATGGGCGATCTGGCGGGCCATGAGCGGCGGGGCACGCTCACCTGGCCGGGCCGCTCGGCCGTGCTGGGCTTGGTCGCGGCCGCGGTGGGCATTCGGCGCGACGACACCCAAGGCCTGGCTCGGCTGGAGCCGCTGCGCGTAGCCGTGGGCATCATCGACGATGGCGTCCTGCTGCGCGACTATCACACGGTGGAAACCATCCCCACCGCGGCGGCGAAGCGCCCCGACAGCCGTCCATCCGCCATGCTGACCGCGGGGCGCGCCACCAACACCACCATCACCCTGCGGGATTATCGCGTGGGCGTGGCCTATGCGGTGACGCTCTGGGGGGCACCGCTCGACGGACTTGCAGAGGCGCTGGCGCGGCCGGTCTTCTCGCTCTATCTGGGGCGCAAGTCCTGCCCGCTTTCCGCCCCGCCTGATCCGCGCCGCGTGGAAGCGATAGGCCCCGTCATGGCGTTGACGCAGGCGCGCCTGCCGCCGTTCCGGCCCCCCGGTCGCATCCGGCTGGTGGCATCGGATGAGCGGATCGCTGCGGACGATGCGGAAGACAGCCGCAATGACATGGCCATTGACCGGAGCAAGTGGCATTTCGCGACGCGCGCCGTCTATATGCATCGCCCAGTGCGCGAGGAGGATGGAGCATGACCCTCTATCTGTCGCGGCTCGCCATCGCCCGCAATCCGACGGCGGCGGCGATCCGGGCGCTGATTGATCCTTTGCCCGATCCTGCCTGGGGCGGTCTGCGCGACCCGGCGCAAGGGCGCATCATGGATGCCCACCATCGCCTGATCTGGTCGCTGTTTGGCGACACGCCGGAGCGCGAGCGTGATTTTCTCTGGCGCTCGGAAGGCAAGGGGCAATTCCTTGTTCTTTCGCATCGGCCGCCTGCCGCAGATGGTGCCGGCTTGTTCAGCCCTCCGCAGATCAAGGAGTTCGCCCCGGATCTGCGCGAGGGCGACCGGCTGGCCTTCGTCCTGCGTGCCAATGCGACACGGACCAGGAAGGACCCGGCCGATCCGCAGAAGCGGGGCGCGCGTGTCGATGTGGTGATGGACGCGATTCATGCCCTGCCCTCCGGTCGCGCCAGCACCGAGCGGCAGGATGCACGCATGCGCGCCGCCGAGGACGCTGGACGGCGGTGGCTTGAACATCTGGGAGCCAACGCGGGCTTCATCGTCGAGCACTTGATCATAGACGATTATTCCGTCGTGCCCTTGCCGGCCCAGCTCGGGCAGCAGCGCGGGCCGCGCCGGGGGCAGCCGCAGTTCGGCGTCATGGATCTGGCCGGCCAGATCCGTGTGGGTGACCCTGCGCTCCTGCTCGCGGCTTTGGCCCAGGGCTTCGGTCGCGCCAAGGCCTTCGGGTGCGGCCTTATGTTGATACGGCGCGCCTGAGATGGCAGGGCCCATTCCCGGCTTGCCGCCGCCGAAGCCGATCCCGCTCAAGGACCGGGCCTCCCTGGTGTTTGTGGAGAAGGCCCAGCTCGACGTGCAGGACGGGGCCTTTGTGGCCGTCAATGCGGATGGGACGCGAACGCATATCCCGGTCGGGGGCTTGGCGGGCATCATGCTGGAGCCCGGCGCGCGGATTTCCCACGCCGCCGTTGCGCTCGCGGCGCGGGTGGGCACGCTCATCACTTGGGTCGGCGAGGCAGGGGTTCGGCTCTACTCCGCCGGCCAGCCGGGCGGGGCGCGGGCCGATCGGCTGCTCTGGCAGGCAGCGATCGCGCTCGACCCTGCGGCACGGCTGCGCGTGGTGCGCAAGATGTACGAGATCCGGTTTGGCGAGGCGGCGCCCGAGCGGTGCTCCATCGACCAGTTGCGCGGCATCGAGGGTGCCCGGGTCCGCAAATCCTACGAACTGCTCGCCCAAGCCCATGCGGTGCGATGGCAGCGACGCCGCTACGATGTGGAGGACTGGGAGGCGAGCGATGTGCCGAACCGGTGTCTTTCCGCCGCCACCGCCTGCCTGCATGGGCTGACCGAAGCCGCCGTGCTGGCTGCGGGCTACGCGCCGGCGATCGGTTTTCTCCACACCGGCAAGCCGCTGTCCTTCGTTTATGACATCGCCGATCTCTGGAAGCTCGACACCGTGGTGCCGGAAGCGTTCCGCATTGCCGGCCTGCATGCCAAGGGCAAGCTGGAGATGGCGCCGGATCGCGCCGTGCGGCTGGCCTGCCGGGATGCCTTCCGTCGTTCGGGACTGCTCGCCAAGATCATTCCGCGGATTGAGGAGGTTCTGGCGGCCGGCGAGCTTGCCCGCCCCGAGCCGCCGCCCGAAGCGCTTGGGCCGGCCTTTGATGATGGCGAACCATCGGGCGACGAGGGACACCGGGGATGATGGTCGTCGTCGTTTCCAATGCGCCGCCGCGCCTGCGCGGCCGCCTGGCGGCCTGGCTGCTGGAAGTGCGGGCGGGCGTCTATGTGGGGGACTATTCGGCCCGAACGCGGGAGCGGATCTGGGAGCAGGTGGTCGCTCATATCGAGCAGGGCGATGCGGTGATGGTCTGGAGGGCTGCGACCGACCAGGGGTTCGATTTCGCCACGGTGGGGACGAACCGGCGCATGCCCGTGGATTTTGACGGGCTCAAGCTGGTCTCCTTCGCTCCAAAGGAGTGAGTGTGCCGCACGTGCAAAATTCCGGTAGCCTGATGGGCGCCGGAAATTCTAATGTGGATCAATCGTTTGCAATTGGACTGTTCCCCGCATGCGCGGGGATGAACCGTTCGCGCGCGTGTGACCGTGCAGCCCTCCAGCCTGTTCCCCGCATGCGCGGGGATGAACCGCAATTGAAATCGGGTTTTGTCCTAAATGCTTTCTGTTCCCCGCATGCGCGGGGATGAACCGTGTGGCGAGAGCGTGCGTGGCAATGCGCTTCGCTGTTCCCCGCATGCGCGGGGATGAACCGGATTCTTAATAGATATATATATATTGTACTAGCTGTTCCCCGCATGCGCGGGGATGAACCGCATTATAAGGACCATCATTATAGGTCCGCCCACTGTTCCCCGCATGCGCGGGGATGAACCGCGCTCCATTATGTCTACGTGGCGGAGCGCGGTCTGTTCCCCGCATGCGCGGGGATGAACCGACGCCGACGCGTACCAGGGTCGCAACTTGACCCTGTTCCCCGCATGCGCGGGGATGAACCGCTGCGGGAGCATCCGCGCTTCAAGCTTCTCGACTGTTCCCCGCATGCGCGGGGATGAACCGGGGCGCCGGTGGCGCGTCGAAATCAGCGACCCCTGTTCCCCGCATGCGCGGGGATGAACCGGGTGGAAGAGATGCAAGAATTTTGGGTGAATACTGTTCCCCGCATGCGCGGGGATGAACCGCAAAAGGAGCGGGTCGGGGCGTTCACTGCGCACTGTTCCCCGCATGCGCGGGGATGAACCGAGCGTGGCGGCGAAATCAGCGGGCGTAGCCGGCTGTTCCCCGCATGCGCGGGGATGAACCGGAAAATGGATCTGGTAGTGTGGGCATCATTAACTGTTCCCCGCATGCGCGGGGATGAACCGGCCCTTCTTCACTTTCCTGATAAGCAAAAGCTCTGTTCCCCGCATGCGCGGGGATGAACCGGAATATGCCGAAAAATATGAAAAGCTTAGAAACTGTTCCCCGCATGCGCGGGGATGAACCGGTGAAGCCGCTGGAGTGGGTGGACCGGGGTGACTGTTCCCCGCATGCGCGGGGATGAACCGGATGGTTTCCGCACTGTCCGTCACGTTGACGCCTGTTCCCCGCATGCGCGGGGATGAACCGATGCGCCGGATGAAGCGGGGGACCCGCTGGAGCTGTTCCCCGCATGCGCGGGGATGAACCGGTCTCATCGCCGGAGGTGGACTACGCAATTTCCTGTTCCCCGCATGCGCGGGGATGAACCGGCACGGACTACGCCAGCGGGGCGGTCGATATCCTGTTCCCCGCATGCGCGGGGATGAACCGCTGGACGCACCCCGTGGTGGTCTCACTTGGCCCTGTTCCCCGCATGCGCGGGGATGAACCGTCATCTCGGATAGCATGCTATCCATATACATGCTGTTCCCCGCATGCGCGGGGATGAACCGTGTTTTGAATATTATAGATTAATTCACAAAAACTGTTCCCCGCATGCGCGGGGATGAACCTTATGACGGGGTTTTTGGCTGGATATTTGGGACCTGTTCCCCGCATGCGCGGGGATGAACCGGTGGCGCAATTGCCTTCGCTTCTTTCGCTGCACTGTTCCCCGCATGCGCGGGGATGAACCGCATCGCGGCCAGCCCGCGATAGAGAGCCAGATCTGTTCCCCGCATGCGCGGGGATGAACCGCCGGCGAGCGACAGGCCCGTGGGCAGAATACCCTGTTCCCCGCATGCGCGGGGATGAACCGGACAATGTCAGCGCTCCGGCCAGGGGCGCGGCCTGTTCCCCGCATGCGCGGGGATGAACCGCAGCGATCAGGATTTTGTGGAGTGTCATTTGCCTGTTCCCCGCATGCGCGGGGATGAACCGACATCTGTGTTGGTAATGGAGAGGTCGAGAGTCTGTTCCCCGCATGCGCGGGGATGAACCGGCGCACAAGCGCAAGACGGCGCCAATCAAGGACTGTTCCCCGCATGCGCGGGGATGAACCGTGAAGTCCGCCGCTCGTCTTGCTTATGCTTACCTGTTCCCCGCATGCGCGGGGATGAACCGACGAACGTATCCACGAACGCGCCGGCGAGCACCTGTTCCCCGCATGCGCGGGGATGAACCGCCGAAGAGGCGCTGCTCTCTGCGATCGAATACCTGTTCCCCGCATGCGCGGGGATGAACCGGGCGGCTTCTTGGCCTCGATACAGAGCAGGGCCTGTTCCCCGCATGCGCGGGGATGAACCGGGGATGCAGTCGGCGAACCGTAGGTCAGGGGCCTGTTCCCCGCATGCGCGGGGATGAACCGAATCGATGGTCGGTATACTGCCGACGAAATTCCTGTTCCCCGCATGCGCGGGGATGAACCGCCCGAGCATGGCCGGCCCTCCTGGCTTCCAGCCTGTTCCCCGCATGCGCGGGGATGAACCGGCCGGCCCTTCGTGGCGGCGAGTCCATTCCAGCTGTTCCCCGCATGCGCGGGGATGAACCGTGGGAAAGCCGATCGGCGCGCTGGTGGCGCAGCTGTTCCCCGCATGCGCGGGGATGAACCGCGCTTGCCCAGCGGGCGGCCGCATTTGCGGGCCTGTTCCCCGCATGCGCGGGGATGAACCGTTGGCCGTGGCATCATAGACCGCGACCATATACTGTTCCCCGCATGCGCGGGGATGAACCGACATGGGCGACGGTGCAGGGCTCGTTTGGAAACTGTTCCCCGCATGCGCGGGGATGAACCGCTGACCTACGGAACCTATCTAGTGGATGACGACTGTTCCCCGCATGCGCGGGGATGAACCGGTCGCAATGCCGGTCGCCAGATGCGACACTGACTGTTCCCCGCATGCGCGGGGATGAACCGTTGACGGCGCTCATGCTGCGGGCCCTTCATCCCTGTTCCCCGCATGCGCGGGGATGAACCGGCTTTCGCCAAGGCGATCCAGCGGGCGCCGGACTGTTCCCCGCATGCGCGGGGATGAACCGACTTGGCGCTGCGCCAAGCGGGCCAAGCACAGCTGTTCCCCGCATGCGCGGGGATGAACCGGTCTATGTCGCGGCCGAATTTGCCGACGGCTCCTGTTCCCCGCATGCGCGGGGATGAACCGCATTTTGGGTTTCCAAATGCCTGCCGCCGACCCTGTTCCCCGCATGCGCGGGGATGAACCGGTGGCATTGGCTCCCGATCATATTCTGACGCACTGTTCCCCGCATGCGCGGGGATGAACCGATCCGGCCGATACCGCATCGATGATGATCGACCTGTTCCCCGCATGCGCGGGGATGAACCGCGCCCATAGCGCCGCTTGCGTAAACCCATGCGCTGTTCCCCGCATGCGCGGGGATGAACCGACGTCGAATGCAACTTTGCCGGCGCTGGGCGTCTGTTCCCCGCATGCGCGGGGATGAACCGCTCGCGCGCGTGTGCCCGTGCAGCCCTCCAGTCTGTTCCCCGCATGCGCGGGGATGAACCGATCACCAAGATTGTCTCGTTTGTGCTCGGATCCTGTTCCCCGCATGCGCGGGGATGAACCGGTTATTCGTCTCGGCGTGCACAGCGTAGCGCACTGTTCCCCGCATGCGCGGGGATGAACCGATTGATGACATTGGTTTCGGTGGTCATTTGCGCTGTTCCCCGCATGCGCGGGGATGAACCGGGCGGGGGCTCGGTGAGCGGGCAGGAAATGCCCTGTTCCCCGCATGCGCGGGGATGAACCGCCAGTGCTGACCTTTTTGGAGTCCTGGATCAACTGTTCCCCGCATGCGCGGGGATGAACCGAACGATCAGGCGCGCGCGGCCCTGGCGAAGATCTGTTCCCCGCATGCGCGGGGATGAACCGAGCGGGACGTCCGGCTCCGGCTCTTGGGGCAACTGTTCCCCGCATGCGCGGGGATGAACCGGATCGCTGGGACTATCCCCAGCGCACATCCAACTGTTCCCCGCATGCGCGGGGATGAACCGTTCAACCATTGACACCGGAGTAGTTGAGCGGCCTGTTCCCCGCATGCGCGGGGATGAACCGAGGACCGCGACGGCCGCGCCACTGACTGCGACCTGTTCCCCGCATGCGCGGGGATGAACCGGCTATGTTGGTCATGTGGTGGCCTTCCTCATTCTGTTCCCCGCATGCGCGGGGATGAACCGTGCTGTATTGGTCGCGGTTGTACTGGAGGCGGCTGTTCCCCGCATGCGCGGGGATGAACCGGGGCCAAGGGGGCCAAGGGGGGAAGCACCGCCCTGTTCCCCGCATGCGCGGGGATGAACCGATGTGGCAGCGGATCGTGCCGCGGCTGAAACGCTGTTCCCCGCATGCGCGGGGATGAACCGCCATCAGCAATCCGGCCATGACCTATGCCCCGCTGTTCCCCGCATGCGCGGGGATGAACCGAGGACCGCGACAGCGGAGCCACTTACTGCGACCTGTTCCCCGCATGCGCGGGGATGAACCGCACGCTGTCCTATCAGCCGGCGGTGCGCAACGCTGTTCCCCGCATGCGCGGGGATGAACCGGACGCGGAACCGGTGCAGGTCGGCTTCATCACCTGTTCCCCGCATGCGCGGGGATGAACCGGGCGCGCGTGGCATCGTCTGGCTTGCCTGGAACTGTTCCCCGCATGCGCGGGGATGAACCGATCACGCATCACCAACGCGTCCAGCTCGGCCGCTGTTCCCCGCATGCGCGGGGATGAACCGAAATGATTCCGGTCAACTCGCACGACGTCCCCCTGTTCCCCGCATGCGCGGGGATGAACCGTCGGCCAGCGATCGGATCTCGCGCGGGTCTGCCTGTTCCCCGCATGCGCGGGGATGAACCGACCGATGCTGCGAACCGCGCGGACGATGCTGCCTGTTCCCCGCATGCGCGGGGATGAACCGGACTGTTGCGATGAAAATCAAGGTGCTGGACCCTGTTCCCCGCATGCGCGGGGATGAACCGAAGGCTAGCCACACAGCCGCTAGCGGCCGGGTCTGTTCCCCGCATGCGCGGGGATGAACCGCGCTGCCGAATGAACTTCGTCAGGGAAAGAGCCTGTTCCCCGCATGCGCGGGGATGAACCGCAAGCTTTAGACTATATGTTTGTCACTTCCGACTGTTCCCCGCATGCGCGGGGATGAACCGCCTTCACACCCGCGAGCTTGAGCCGGAACTGGCTGTTCCCCGCATGCGCGGGGATGAACCGTCATAATTACTTACTCAGTCGCTCCTCAGATCCTGTTCCCCGCATGCGCGGGGATGAACCGGTGAGGGGAATTCCCCTCACTATTCCGTGAAACTGTTCCCCGCATGCGCGGGGATGAACCGATGCGGCACTAGCATGCTTCGAACTTGCGGGACTGTTCCCCGCATGCGCGGGGATGAACCGCTTGGGCTAGTTGTTTGGCTGGACCGAGACAACTGTTCCCCGCATGCGCGGGGATGAACCGGGGACCTACACCGCCGACGAGATCGAGCTCGACTGTTCCCCGCATGCGCGGGGATGAACCGGCGCGTCCATTGGTGAGCGATGCCACGGCGGCCTGTTCCCCGCATGCGCGGGGATGAACCGCGCAATGGTGCGACGATATATTCACGCCGCTACTGTTCCCCGCATGCGCGGGGATGAACCGCTCTCTGTCTCGTGCAGATCGAGTTGCTGCTGCTGTTCCCCGCATGCGCGGGGATGAACCGATCGGATGGGGAGGCGCTAGCCTTCTTGCAACCTGTTCCCCGCATGCGCGGGGATGAACCGACCTAACGACCATCATAGAGATGGGGCGTAATCTGTTCCCCGCATGCGCGGGGATGAACCGGAAGCTGAGCGCATCCTGCACGACGCCCGGATCTGTTCCCCGCATGCGCGGGGATGAACCGGGCTCTCGCGATCGTCGCAACGCGGCGCGTGAACTGTTCCCCGCATGCGCGGGGATGAACCGAGCGGGCGTCTCGCGGAAGACCCGCGCCCGGTCTGTTCCCCGCATGCGCGGGGATGAACCGGCGGGCAACACCGTGAAGCCGGGATGGCCGTACTGTTCCCCGCATGCGCGGGGATGAACCGTCAACATCGCTTGGGTGCTGGAACGCTTGCGCCTGTTCCCCGCATGCGCGGGGATGAACCGTGGCCCGCCTCTATACGGAAGCGCAGATGGCGCTGTTCCCCGCATGCGCGGGGATGAACCGCCGAAACCCCTTTAGGGCAAAGCGGCAAATTACTGTTCCCCGCATGCGCGGGGATGAACCGGCCCGTCAACGGTCAATTGGTCGTTTATCAAACTGTTCCCCGCATGCGCGGGGATGAACCGCACCCAAACCCGCTCGTGAAGAGCTAGGAGCACTGTTCCCCGCGTGCGCAGGGATCCGTTAAGCCCACTCGCGTTGAGAGCGGCTGACTTTGATTTTCGACGGTGTTCGCGTCGAGCCGGACAACAACATCGTAGAGCGGTCGATCCGGCCCCTGGCCTTGACTCTGAAGAATGCCCATTTCGCCGGCTGCACAGACCAGAGGTCCGTCATCGCCTCCCTCGTGGAGAACTGCAAGCTCAACGGCATCGACTCGCATGCCTACCTCGCTGACGTCATAA
>NCEH01000064.1 GCA_002304505.1 Rhizobiales bacterium 32-66-11
GCCCTTGTGCGCGCTCGATGAGCTCCATGCGCTCGCGCAGCACGCCGCGCTGGAAGTCCAGCGCGTGGTCGATCTTGGCCATGAAGTGGCGGTGGTGCATCAGCAGGGTGCCGTCCACCCCGGCGGCGCTGCGCACGGCCCAGCGCTGCTCGGCCTCTTGCGCGTAGGACTGCAGCTGGTCCATCTGGTCCTGCGCGATCTGCAGTTCGCGCTGCATCTGCCCGAGCGCGCCGAGCGCCTCGTCGCGGCGTTTTTCCGCGATTTCAACCACCTTGTTGAGCGTCTGGATCGTGGTCATGCCTGCTTGCCTTCATAGGGGTTGTGGTTCGGACGTGACTGGCGTTGGGCGTTGCCCGGTTTGTCTTCCTGCAAGGCGGTCTGCAGCTGCTGCAGGCTCTCCGGCAGGGTGGCGGCCTCGTTCATGTCCTGCATCAAGAAGCGCTGCAGGGCCGGGTAGAGCACGATGGCGCGGTCGGTTTCCGGGTCGCTGCCGGGCACGTAGGCGCCGAGCTGGATCAGGTCGCGGCTCTTGATGTAGCGCGAGAACGCGCCACGGAACTTGCGGGCCAGGTCCAGGTGCACCGCACCGGCCACGTTGTGCATCACGCGCGAGGCCGAGGCCTCCACGTCGATGGCGGGGAAGTGGCCTGACTCGGCGAGCGAGCGCGACAAGACGATGTGGCCGTCCAGGATCGCGCGGGCCGCATCGGCGATCGGGTCCTGCTGGTCGTCGCCCTCGGAGAGCACGGTGTAGAAGGCGGTGATCGAGCCCACGCCGTTCAAGCCGTTGCCGCTGCGCTCCACCAGCTGCGGCAGCTTGGCAAAACACGAGGGCGGGTAACCCTTGGTGGCCGGGGGCTCGCCGATGGCCAAGGCGATCTCGCGCTGGGCCATGGCGTAGCGGGTGAGCGAGTCCATGAGCAAGAGCACATCGAGCCCGTCGTCGCGAAAGCGCTCGGCAATCGCCGTGGCGTAGGCGGCGCCCTGCATGCGAACCAGCGGTGGCGCGTCGGCTGGAGCCGCCACCACCACCGAGCGCTTGCGGCCTTCCACACCCAGGATGTCTTCGATGAATTCCTTCACCTCGCGGCCGCGCTCGCCGATCAGCCCGACCACGATCACGTCGGCCTTGGTGTAACGCGCCATCATGCCCAGCAGCACGCTCTTGCCCACGCCGGAGCCCGCAAACAGGCCGATGCGCTGGCCGCGGCCCACGGTGAGCAAGGCGTTGATCGCGCGCACGCCGGTGTCCAGCGGGGTACGCACCGGGTCGCGGTCCATGGCATTGAGGGGTGCGCGGTCCATCGGCTCGATGTCCACGTCGGTGATCGGGCCCATGTGGTCCATGGGGTTGCCGTGCGAGTCGACCACCCGGCCCAGCAGGCCCTTGCCCAGCGGCAGGCGCAGCGTGCCGCGGTCGTCGGGCGAGGGCGGTTTGTTGGTGTGGCCCACGCGCGGCGCCAAGGGGTTCGGCTATGATCCCATGTTCGTGCCCGAAGGCCATACCCGCACGTTCGCGGAAATGAGCGCGGAGGAAAAGCATTCCATGCCGCCGCTCGGCTTCGGCCTCTCCCATCGCGCCCGCGCCTTCCGCCAATTGGCGCAGGCATGCCTGGAGGCATGACCACGGCCCCTGTTCTTCCTTCTGTCCCGGCGCCGAGCGCTGCAACCCCTCTCCCGCAAGCCGGAGGAGAAGCAGAGCGCGCGGGTGAAAACACCGCCGGCGGTTTCGGTGTTTATGTGCATTGGCCCTTCTGCCTTGCCAAATGCCCCTATTGCGACTTCAACAGCCATGTGCGCCAGTCGCCGCCCGACCAGGCGCGCTTCATCGCCGCTTTCCGGCAAGAGATCGCTCATATGCGCGCCCTCACCGGGCCGCGCGAAGCGGGCACGGTGTTTTTCGGCGGCGGCACCCCCTCGCTCATGGCGCCGGCCACGGTGGCGGCGATCCTGGAGGCGGTGAATGCCGCCTGGCCGCTCGCCGCCGGTGCCGAAATCACGCTGGAAGCCAATCCCACCAGCGTCGAAGCCGAGCGGTTTCGCGGCTATCGCGCGGCCGGTATCAACCGAGTCTCGCTCGGCGTGCAGGCGCTGGACGATGCCGAGCTTAAAGCCCTCGGCCGCATGCATTCCGTGGACGAGGCGCTGGCGGCGGTGGCGATCGCGCGCCATGCGTTCGAGCGGGTGTCGTTCGACCTCATCTATGCCCGCCCGCGCCAGAAGCCGGAAGACTGGGCGCGCGAGCTGAAGCGCGCGATTGCGGAAGGGTGCGAGCATCTCTCGCTGTACCAGCTCACCATCGAGCCGGGCACCATGTTCGAGAAGCTCTATTCCGCCGGCAAGCTGCTGATCCCCGACGACGATCATGCCCGCGCGCTCTGGGATGTCACGCAGGAGATCACTGCGCAGGCCGGCCTTCCGGCTTATGAGATTTCCAACCACGCCCGGCCGGGCGCCGAGGCGCGGCACAATCTCGTCTATTGGCGCTATGGCACCTATGCCGGCATCGGCCCCGGCGCCCATGGGCGGCTTGCCGTGAACGGCGCGCGCCGCGCCACCTTCACGCAGAAGCAGCCGGAGACATGGCTGGCGCTGGTGGAGGCGAACGGCCACGGCATCGTGTCCGACGAGACGCTGGCGCGCGCCGAACAGGCCGACGAACTCCTCCTCATGGGGCTGCGCCTCGCGGAAGGCGTTGACCTTGTCCGATACGCAAGGCTCGCCGGGCACGCCATTCCCGAAAGTCGCATCGCGCCATTGGAAGCGGATGGCCTGGTGAAGCGCACCGGCGACCGCCTCGCCGCGACCCCGGCCGGCTTCCCGGTGCTGAACGCCATCATCGCGGCGCTCGCGGACTAAAGCGCTTTTGAGCGAAGTGGACACCGGTTCGCGTGAAAAAACGCGCGGACCCAAAGAGATAGAGCGCTATTTCGGGAAGAAAGCCTCGGGAATCTCGAAGTCGCCGATCAGCTTAATCCCCGCCCGCTCGAAAAAATCCGAGCCGAGCACGCTCACGGGGTCCCCGTCGCAGGCGATGTCGGCAAGCCCCTTGCCGTCCTTTTCGACCGCGACGCCCGCGAGCGCCAACGGGCCGCCCTTGGGATTCCATTTCCCGATGGCGGTGAAAACCGTATAGCGGAACGGCGTCTTCTCGAAGCGGAACCAGGCGCCGCCCCCGCCGGCGAACATCAGCCGGCCGGCGGTAAAAGCCTGGGCGGGTGGAACCGCGGGATCGGGATAGGTGAGCTCCACCCGTCCCGGCCGGCCATAGCGATACAGCACGAGGCCACTGCCGGCATCAAGATCCCCGGACGCGCAGATCGAGACCGTGCGCGCACCGGCCGGACAGGAAAAGATCACCGCCTCGTCCGGGTGGCACAATGTTCCGGCGGGCGCAGCGGCAGCGGGCGTCAGGGCGGCGGGCATCAGCGTCGCGGCGGTTAATACCGCCAGACCCAGAGCGGCGATGGACAGCGCGCGGGCAAAGGCGAAGACACCGATCCTCGCGCAGGAAGGCCGCCCGCCATGGAACGGGCGCGGCCGGAACACGGGGTCGCAGGCCAGTCCAGATGTCATGGGCACCCCCGTCGAATCAGCGCACGGATCATATCATCGGGGTGTCGCCGCCGGCAGTGGCGGGCCAAAGGTCAACGCTCGCTGCGGGCGATCACATCCATCAGCTCGGCGACTTTCTTGCGCTGTTCGTCCGCATCGCCGGAGCGGATCGCATGCTCGACGCAATGCGCGACATGATCGCGCAGCACTTCTTCTTCCGCCCGTCGCAGGGCCGCGCGCACGGCGGAGATCTGGGTAATGAGGTCGATGCAATAGCGATCCTCCTCCACCATGCGGGAAATGCCGCGCACCTGCCCCTCGATGCGGTTGAGACGTTTCAGGACGGAGGATTTTGCCGGATCGCGCATGCTTGCCATATACCCCTGGCGGGTATAAACAACAAGATATAGATACCCCCTGGGGGTTATTTCGCACAGTCAATTCGCGTTTTTCTGAGCGAGCGCAAAGACTGCTGCGCGCGCGGAGACGCAATGAGGCGATCATGGCACACGATCCACACGCCCCTTCTCCAGCCTCCCCCGCCGGCACAGAACCGGCCGCAAGCTGCTGCGGCGGCCCGGCGCCGCTGAACATGCCGGAAAAGCCTGCGACTGCAAGCTGTTGCGACGCCGCCAAGGGCGCGGCGCCGGCTGCGGCGGGGCACGATCACACCAGCCACGATCCTTCCACCTGCGGCCATTCCCACATGGCCAAGGACCCGGTCTGCGGCATGGATGTGGACCCCCACACCGCCAAGCATCGCGCGGACCACAATGGCCAGCCGTTCTATTTCTGCTGCGCCGGCTGCAAGACCAAGTTCGAGGCCGATCCCGAGCGCTATCTTGCCGGAACGGCAGCCCCCGCCGCGCCGGTGCCGGAGGGCACGGTGTTCACCTGCCCCATGCATCCGGAGATCCGCCAGATCGGCCCCGGCGCCTGCCCCATCTGCGGCATGGCGCTGGAACCGGACCTGGTGACGCTGGACGACGGACCTAACGCAGAACTCATTGATATGTCTCGGCGCTTCTGGATCGGCCTCGCGCTGACTGTGCCGGTGTTCGTGCTGGAAATGGGCCAGCACCTGTTCGGCCTGCATCTGCTGGCGCAGCAGACCTCGAATTTTGTCCAGCTCGTCCTGGCGGCTCCAGTGGTGCTTTGGTGCGGCCTACCCTTCTTCGAGCGCGGCGCCGCCTCGGTGCGGAGCGGGCACCTCAATATGTTCACGCTGATCGCCCTCGGCACCGGCGTGGCGTTCCTCTACAGCCTTGTCGGCACCTTCGCACCCGGCCTGTTTCCCCAATCTTTCCAGACACATGATGGTGCGGTTCCGGTCTATTTCGAGGCCGCCGCCGTGATCACGGTTCTGGTGCTGCTGGGCCAGGTGCTGGAATTGCGGGCGCGCGACCAGACCTCCGGCGCCATCAAGGCCCTGCTCGGCCTTGCCCCGAAAACCGCCCGCCGCCTCAATGCCGACGGCACGGAAGAGGATGTGGCGCTCGACCTCGTGCACCCCGGCGACCGCCTGCGGGTGCGCCCCGGCGAGAAGGTGCCGGTGGATGGCACGGTAGACGAAGGCCGCAGCAGTCTGGATGAATCCCTGATTACGGGCGAATCTCTGCCGATTTCCAAGGAAGTTGGCGACACCGTCATCGCCGGCACGCTGAATGTCAGCGGCGGTATCGTGATGCGCGCCGAAAAAGTGGGCCGCGAGACCCTGCTCGCCCAGATCGTGCAGATGGTCGCCCAGGCCCAGCGCTCGCGTGCGCCGATCCAGCGCCTCGCCGATCAGGTCTCCGGCTGGTTCGTGCCGGCGGTCATCACCGCCGCCCTGGTCGCCTTCGGCGTCTGGTTTCTGGTCGGTCCCGAGCCGCGGCTGACCTTCGCGCTGATGGCTGGGGTGTCGGTGCTGATCATCGCCTGCCCCTGCGCCCTCGGGCTCGCCACCCCCATGTCGATCATGGTCGGCGTCGGGCGGGGCGCGCAGGCGGGCATCCTCATCAAGAGCGCGGAAGCGCTCGAGCGGCTGGAGAAGGTCGACACTCTGGTGGCGGACAAGACCGGCACCCTTACCGAAGGCAAGCCCAAGCTCACCGCGGTGCGCGCCCTGGGCCGCACCGAGGACGAGGTATTGCGCCTCGCCGCGAGCCTGGAGCGGCCGAGCGAACACCCGCTCGCCGCTGCCATCGTCGCCGGCGCAAAGGCGCGCGGCCTCGCCCTGAGCGAGCCGGCGGGCTTCGACAGTCCCGTGGGCAAAGGCGTGATCGGCACCGTGGCGGGCGAAACCGTGCTGGTGGGCCATGCCGCCTTCCTGGCCGAGCATGGCATCCCAAGCGACGCCCTTGCGGGCGAAGCCGAAGCGCTGCGCAGCGAGGGGGCGAGCGTGGTGCTGGTTGCCGCCGGCGGGGCCGCCATCGGCCTGATCGCGGTCGCCGATCCCATCAAGGCGAGCACGCCCGCGGCACTCGCGGCCCTGAAGGCGGACGGCATCCGCGTCATCATGCTCACGGGCGACAATCGCGCCACCGCCCAGGCGGTCGCCGACCGGCTCGGCCTGACCGAGGTGGAGGCCGAGGTGCTGCCCAAGGACAAGGCGGCGCTGATCTCCCGCCTGCGCGCCGAGGGCCGGGTGGTCGCCATGGCCGGGGACGGGGTGAATGATGCGCCTGCGCTTGCCGCCGCCGATGTGGGCATCGCCATGGGCACGGGCACCGACGTCGCCATGGAAAGCGCCGGCATCACTTTGCTGAAGGGCGATCTCGCGGGCATCGCCGATGCCCGATCCCTCTCGCGGGCGACCATGGCCAATATCCGCCGCAACCTGTTCTTCGCCTTCGTTTACAATGCGGCGGGCGTGCCGATTGCGGCCGGGGTGCTCTATCCCGTGCTTGGCCTGCTGCTCTCGCCCATGGTGGCGGCGGCCGCCATGGCACTCTCCTCGGTCAGCGTCATCGGCAACGCTTTGCTGCTGCGCCGCTGGCGGCCGAGCTAACAGGAGCGACATTCGGCGGTGCGGGCGCATTGAAGGCGCGCGCGTCCCGTTCCATTGTGCGCGCGCAAAGGGAAGGCGGCCGCATGGCGACGGCAGGGTCGGGGCACGACGAGGGCGCGGAACCGGCGGAACCCGTGCCGACCCTCGGGCAGCGGCTGCGCGCCGGCGGGCGCGGCGCCGGGCGAGCGCTGCATGCCGCCGGCAAGGCGGCGCTCGGCCTCGTGCTGCCGCCCACCTGCGTCGCGTGCGGCGCGATCGTCCATGAGGCGGAAGGGCTGTGCGGGGGATGCTGGCGCCGTCTCGTCTTCGTGGAGCGGCCCTATTGCGAGCGGCTCGGCATTCCCTTCGCCTATGAGCAGCAGCAAGGCGACGGCGCGCCGCGCCTGTCCCTGGAAGCGGTCACCGACCCGCCGGCCTTCGACCGGGCGCGCGCGGCGGTGCTGTTCGGCGCCGTGTCGCGCGATCTCGTGCACGGCCTGAAATATGGCGACCGGCTCGATATGGCGGCCCCCATGGCCCGCCTGATGACCCGCGCAGCGGGCGAATTGCTGCGCGAGGCGGACCTGATCGTGCCGGTGCCGCTGCATCCCCTGCGGCTATGGCGGCGCCGCTTCAACCAGGCCGCCCTGCTCGCCCGCCGGATTTCCAAGGCGAGCGGGGTGCCGTGCCGCACCGACGTGCTTGCACGCACGCGCGCCACCCCTTCGCAGGTATCCTTCAACCGGGAGGAACGCCGCGCGAATGTTTCGGGCGCGTTTTGCGTGCCCGATTCGCTCCTGCACCATGTGGCCGGGCGGCGCATCGTGATTGTGGACGATGTCCTCACAACCGGGGCGACGTTGGATGCCTGCGCGAAGGCCTTGAGGTACGCAAAGGCCGTTCATATCGACGCCGTGACCTTCGCCAGGGTTGTCGAAGCCGGCTGAAGAGCCTTATTATGCAACAATTACGTGACGGCAGTTTGGTCCGTTGCGCAGAGGGCTGCATGAAAACCATCGAAATCTACACCAAGAGCTGGTGCCCCTATTGCCATGCTGCCAAGGAGTTGCTGCGGCGAAAGGGTCTGACGTTCACCGAGATCGACGTAACCACGGACCCCACCGGACAAGAGGAAATGTCCCGGCGCGCCGGGGGACGCACCAGCGTTCCGCAGATCTTCATCGGCGACACCCATGTGGGCGGCTGCGACGATCTCTATGCCCTGGAAAGCGCCGGCGAACTCGACACGCTGATCGCGGCCTGAGCCGAACCGCGCGGGGGATCACCCGGCGGAGGGATTACCGGCGGAGGTCTGGCCGCTCCAGCGGACCCGCGCGGCCTTTATCCCTCGCGCGCGGCGGGACGAGCCTCTACACTCGACACCTCGAAATTTGCCACCCCATTTCCCTGTTGCGCGCCGCGAGCCGAAGCCATGAGTGAGATCCAGAAGACCGAAACCCTACGCGTGGGCCTGGTTCAGTTGCGCTCCGGGCGCGAGGTCGCCGCCAACATCCAGACCGCCAGCGCGCTGATCCGCGAGGCCGCCCTGGCCGGCGCGCAATATGTGCAGACGCCGGAAACCACCAATCTCATGGAGCTGGACCGCACGCTCCTGTTCGAAAAGCTGCGCGAGGAAGAGGCGGACCTTGCCCTCGCCGCGTTCCGCGACCTGGCGCGCGAGCTGAAGATCCATCTGCATGTGGGTTCCCTGGCGCTGAAGATTTCCGACCAGCGCGCCGTCAACCGCGGCTTCCTGATCGCCCCCGACGGGGAGATCGCCGCCCGCTACGACAAGATCCACATGTTCGACGTGGACCTCGGCAATGGCGAGAGCTATCGCGAATCCAATTCCTACCGGCCCGGCGAGCGCGCCGTGACGGCGTCGGTCGCCGGGGTCAAGGTCGGCCTTACCATCTGCTACGACCTGCGCTTTCCCCCGCTCTACCGGGCGCTGGCGGAGAGCGGCGCCGATGTGCTGACCGTGCCCGCGGCCTTCACCCGCCCCACCGGGGAAGCCCACTGGCATGTGCTGCTGCGCGCCCGCGCCATCGAGAATGGCGCCTATGTGCTCGCCGCCGCCCAGGGCGGGCGCCACGAGAACGGCCGCGAGACCTATGGCCATTCGCTGATCGTGGACCCGTGGGGCCGTGTGATCGCCGAGGGTGGCACCGACCCCGGCGTGATCCTCGCCGAAATCGACCTGAAGGAAGTCGCCGCCGCCCGCCGGCGCATTCCCTCGCTGCAACACGGCCGCCGGTTCGAAGTGGCCGACAGCGGCCAGGGCGGCCATCTCCATCTGGTCGGGGCCACGACGTGATCCGCTACACGCTGAGGTGCGAACAAGGCCACGATTTCGAAAGCTGGTTCCCCTCCTCCGACAGCTACGAGGCCCAGCGCGGACGCGGCCTGGTGTCCTGCCCGCATTGCGGCAGCGCGCGGGTGGAGAAGGCGATCATGGCGCCATCGGTCGCCCGTACCGATCGCGGCGCACCGCCGGCCGCGCCCGATGCCGCGCCGGCCCAAGAAACCGCTCGGGAAACCGCCCAGACGCCGGCTCCGGCACCCGCCAACCCGGTGGCGCTGATGGGCGACCAGGAACGCGAGTTCCGTCGCCTGGTGCGCGAACTGCGCGACCACGTCACCAGCAAGGCCGATTATGTCGGCGAGGATTTCGCGGACCTCGCCCGCAAGATGCATGGCGGCGAGATCGAGCATCGCTCGATCTATGGCGAGGCCAGCGCCGACGAGGTGAAGGCGCTGCGCGACGACGAGGTGGAGGTGTTTCCCCTGCCCGTGCTGCCGGAAGACCGCAACTGAGGCCGAACGGGCCTCAGCCCATCGGCCCGGCGACGATGAAATAATTCACGTCCGTATCCGCCGAGAGCGCCCAGGTGCCGCGCAGCGGATCAAAGCTGAGGCCGGCGAGTTCGCGCATCTCGAAGCCGCCGGCGGCGAGGCTCGCCTCGAATTCGCCGGGGGTCACGAACTTGTCCCAGCGGTGCGTGCCGCGCGGCAGCCAGCGCAGCACATATTCCGCCCCGACGATGGCGAGCGCGAAGCTCTTGCCGGTGCGATTCAGCGTCGAGCCGATGAACAGGCCGTTGGGCTGCACCATCTCCACCGCGCGGCGCACGAACAGGCCGACGTCCGCCACGTGCTCCACCACCTCCAGCGCCATCACCACGTCGAACCGCTCGCCCGCGTCGGCGAGTTCCTCGGCGGTGGTGGCGCGATAATCGATGGTAAGATCGGCCCGCGCCGCATGGGCGCTGGCGATTTCCACATTGCCGGCGGAGGGATCGATGCCCACCATGTCCGCTCCCATGCGCGCCATGGGCTCGCTGATGAGCCCGCCGCCGCAGCCGATATCGAGCACGCGCAGGCCCTTGAGCGGCCGCAGGCTGCGCGGGTCATGGCCGAAATGGCGCACGATCACGTCGCGCAGGAAGGCGAGGCGCGCGGGATTGATGGCATGCAGCGGCGCCATCTTGCCCTTGGGATCCCACCATTCCTCGCCGAGCGCCTCGAAGCGGGCAACTTCTGCGGGATCGACGGTCAGGTTCGGCTGGGGGCTCACCTGCGGCATGGGCACTTCCTTTGGCTGCCTCCGAGGCTTACGCCAGTGCGATGGCAGCGGCAAGGCATGCCGCCCGGGGACGGCTCAGCCGCGCACCATGCCCACGATGTCCTTCACGTCGCGGATCGTCTGGTCGGCGATCACCCGCGCGCGGGCCGCGCCGTCGGTGAGGATGGCGTCGATGGCGCTGGTATCGGCCATCAGGCGCTGCATCTCCCCGGCGATGGGGCCGAGCTTGTCCACCGCCAGATCCACCAGCGCCGCCTTGAAGGCGGAGAATTGCCCGCCGCCATATTCGTCCAGCACGCCTTGCTTGGTGCCGTCGGAAAGCGCGGCATAAATGCCCACCAGATTGTCCGCCTCGGGACGCGCCTTCAGCCCGGCTTCCTCGGAGGGCAGCGGCTCGGGATCGGTCTTGGCCTTGCGCACCTTGCCGGCGATGGCGTCCTTGTCGTCGGTGAGATTGATGCGGGAGAAGTCCGACGGGTCGGACTTGGACATCTTCTTCGAGCCGTCGCGCAGGCTCATGACGCGCGTGGCGGGGCCGGCGATCAGCGGCTCGGTGAGCGGGAAATAGCCCTCGCCATGGCCGTTGGCGGCGATGCTCGGCGCGAAATCCACATTGAACTTCTGCGCGATGTCGCGGGTGAGTTCCAGATGCTGCTTCTGGTCCTCGCCCACCGGCACATGGGTGGCGCGATAGAGCAGGATGTCGGCGGCCATGAGGCTTGGATAGGCGAACAGGCCCACCGACACGTTCTCGCGGTCCTTGCCGGCCTTTTCCTTGAACTGGGTCATGCGGTTGAGCCAGCCCATGCGGGCGACGCAATTGAAGATCCAGGCCAGTTCAGCATGGCCCGACACCTGGCTCTGGTTGAACACGACATGGCGCGTGGGATCGATGCCGCAGGCGATGAAGGCGGCGGTGACCTCGCGCGTGTGGCGCTTCAGCTCTTCCGGATCCTGCCACACGGTGATGGCATGCAGATCGACCACGCAATAGATGCAGTCGTGGCTGTCCTGCAGGGCGACGAAGCGCTTGATGGCGCCGAGATAATTGCCGAGATGCAGGTTGCCGGTGGGCTGCACACCGGAAAAGACGCGTTCCGCGACCGCCGCCATGGCGACCTCCCGAAGACCGGCGTGCGCGAGGCACCGCCGTCAGACATGACAGCGCAGCGGCCGGACGGCCGCGCGCGAAGACGAAGCGCGCCTCATGCCACCCGCCGCCGCGCGGCGCAAGCTACCCCGGGGGCAAGCGCCATGCCGCGCGGGGGAGGAACGCTCAGCGGGGCGGATTTGCCGCGTCGATGAAGGCGCCGATGGCATCCTGCGTCGCCGCGTCCCACAGCAGCGGCGCGTGCCCTTCGTCCGCCACCGTGTGGACGGCAAGGCCGGGATGGCGCGCCGCCATCTGCGCCACCGTATCGGCGCTGAGGATGTCGGACAGCGCGCCGTGCACCACCATGACGGGGATATCCTTCATGGCCTCGAAGCCCGGCCACATGTCCGGCAGTTCCGCGGCGGGGTCGAACGCCTTGAAGGCGACCGCCAGGGCCGGGTCATAGGCCAGGGCCGGCGTGCCGAAATCGTCGCGATAGATCTGGCGGGCGAAGCGCTCCCACCCGGCATCGTCCAGGCTCGGAAACAGGAAGCCCTGGCTCGCCTTCAGCCGCGCGATGGTGGAGGGCCAGTCGGTGAAGGTCGGCACGCCCACATAGCCGGAGATGCGGGCAAGCCCGGCCTTCTCGATCACCGGGCCGATGTCGTTCAGCACCGCCGCCGCCATCAGGTCCGGCCGCGCCTGGGAGAGCACCATCATCACCAGCCCGCCGCGCGATGTGCCGATGAAGATCGCGCGGGAAATATCAAGGCTGGCGAGGGCGGCGATCGTGTCCGCCGCTTCCTGCGCCGGCGTATAGGTGGCCACCGGCCCGAAGGCCGAGCCGCCGCGGCCGCGGAAATCCAGCCCCACCACGCGCCGCCCGCGCGCCACGAGCGCCCCGGCCAAAGCTTCGAAATCGCGCGCATTGCGCGTCACCCCAGGCAGGCAGACCACCGGCAGGTCAGCGCCCTCCGGCAGGTCAGCGCGCGCAACGCCCCAGTCGCGGCCGAACAAAGCGAGCCCGTCGGCGGTGGGATAGGCGAAGAAGCGGCAGGCAACGGCGGGATAGGGGGCGGGCGCGGCTTCAGCCATGGTTTATTCCTTCGCGGATCGCACAACCTAAAGTCATCAAGATGAAGATTGAAAGACCGTTCAGCCGGTGGCGCGCCGCAGCAGGCGCCGCACCAGCAGCGCGACCGCGCCATAGCTGAGCATCCCCGCCCCCACCAGCACCACGAGCCGCCCCAAGGCGGCGAATGTGCCCGCGCCGGGATGCGGCCAGGCCTGCGCGAGGCCGCCGACCACCAGCGCCATCAGCACGCACCCGCCGGCGAGCCCGGCCACCGCGCGGGCGAGCGCGCCATCCACATGCAGGTGCCCGGCGCGCGCCAATAGGGTGCCGATGGTCAAAGCGCTGAGGCTCGCCGAGACCGCAACCCCGCTCGCCGCGCCCGCCGGGCCGAAGGCGGCGCCGAGGCCGATGCAGGCGAGCGCGCAGGCAAGCAGCGAGGCAAGGCCCACCCGCTCCACGGTCCGCGTCATGCCATGGGTGAGGGCGGTGGCGGAGAGCACCCGCTCCAGCCCCTGCGCCGGCAGGGAGAAGGCGAGCGCAGCCAGCAACAGGGCCGTCAAGCGGGCGTCTTCCGCATCGAAGCTGCCGCGCTGGTAGAGCACCGCCACGATGGGGTCCGCCAGCACCGCGAGCCCGGTGCCCGCCGGCAAGGCGAGCGCGAGGGCGGCAAGGCTTGCGCCGCTGGCATGTCGCCCCCGCCCTGCCCCGCCCGCCGCCAGCAGCGGCACCAGCACCGCCCCGGCGCTCGCGCCGACCAGGCCGAGCGGCAGGTCCACGAGGCGCTGGGCATAATTCAGCGCCGCCACCGCGCCGGGCAAAGCGGAGACCGTCGCCGCCGCGATCAGCAGGCGAAATTGGGAGAGGCCGGCGAACAGCAAGGCAGGCGCGCAGGCGCGCAGCACGGAACGGGCGCCGCGCCAGTCGCTCCCGCCCGCTTGCGCGCGGGAGGGCGCCCCCGGCGCGCCGAGGCTCGCGATCTTCATCAGCGCGAGCTGGGCGATGCCGGCGGCCACCTGGGCCATGGCGACCAGCACCGCGGCCGTGCCCGTCGCCATGTCGGTTGCGAGGACGAGATAGAGGATCACGCAGAGCACCACGGCATTGGCGAGCCCCGGCGCCAGCGCGGGCAGGAACACCCGCTGGCCCGCATTCGCGATGCCACCGAACACCGCCGCTCCGGCCGCCAAGGGCAGATAGAGCAGCGCGATGCGCCCGCAGGCGACCGCGAGGTCCGCCCGCTCGCCGCCGAGCGCAAAGCCGGGCGCCAGCACGCCGATCAGCACCGGCATGAACAGCGCACCAAGCCCGGCGAGCGCCAGAAGCAGCAGCACCAGGAGAAAAAGCACCGCGCGCGAGAGCGCGCCGCCCGCCGCATCCCCGCCGCGCGCCCGCGCCGCCGCGAGGCCGGGCAAGAAGGCCGCGTTGAACGCGCCTTCCGCCAGCAGGCGGCGCGCTAGCAGCGGCAGGGAGAGGGCGGCCATGAGCGCGTCCGCCGCCGGTCCCGCGCCCAGCACGGCGGCCGTGCCGGCATCGCGGGCAAAGCCCATCACCCGCGAACCAAGGGTCGCGGCCGTGACGGTGGAGGTGCGGGCAAGCAGGGACATGACCCATCCAGGACAAGGGCAAGGGGCGGAGCCGGCGCGCACCCGGCCACGACGCACGCAGACGCGCACGCCGGCGCGGCGCGCGGCGGGAGCCGCCTCCTCATGCGCGATCCCACGGCGGAAGGAAAGCGCGCGGACAGGCTGCCCCGGCAGACCCACGCGCCGTCCCGCCCGGCAGGCGCGCGCCACCGCCCGGCGTCAGGACAACGTCAGGGCTGCGCCGGCTCCAGCATGGCGCGGATGCGTTCGGCGAGATGGGCGACCGCGAACGGCTTCGTCACCATGGTCATGCCCGGCTCCAGGAACCCGGCCGCAACGGCGGCAGTCTCCGCATAGCCGGTCATGAACAGGACTTTCAGATCGCACCGCGTTTCGCGCGCCGCGTCCACCATCTGCCGGCCGTTGAGACGCGGCAGGCCGATGTCGGTGATCACGAGGTCGATCCTGCGGTCGGACATCAGCAGGTCGAGGCCGGCCTGGCCGTCCTCCGCCGCGAGCGCGGCATATCCAAGCTCGCGCAGCACCTCCAGGATGAGGCCGCGCACCACACGATCGTCCTCCACCACCAGCACAACGCCCCCCGCGCCGCCGCTTTCGCGCGCCTCCGGGCCGGGCGCGCCGGAGGGGGCGGCATCGCCATCGCGATGGCGCGGCAGATAGAGCTTCACGCAGGTCCCGGCCCCGACCTCGCTATAGATGTGGCACTGCCCCTCCGATTGCCGGGCGAAGCCGTAGATCATGGACAGGCCGAGCCCTGTGCCCTGGCCGATGGGCTTGGTGGTGAAGAAGGGATCGAACGCCCGCGCGATCACGTCCGGCGCCATGCCGGTGCCGGTGTCGCTCACGGCGAGGCAGACATATTGGCCCGCGGTCACCCCCGGCACCCGGGCGGCATAGCTGTCGTCCAGATGGGCGTTGCAGGTCTCGAGCGTCAGCCGGCCGCCGTCGGGCATGGCATCGCGGGCGTTGATCACGAGGTTGAGGATGACATTTTCCAACTGGTTGGCATCGCACAAGGTCAGCCAGAGGCCATCGGCGAGCCCCAGTTCCAGATGGATGTTCTCGCCCATGGTGCGGCGCAGCAAATCTTCCATGGAGAGAACCAGCGGATTGATCTTCACCGGCTTGGGGTCGAGCGGCTGGCGGCGGGAGAAAGCGAGCAGGCGATGGGTGAGCGCGGCGGCGCGGGTGGCCGAGCCCATGGCATTGTCCACGAACCGCTCCAGCTCGGCGGTGCGGCCCTGCGCGACGCGGCGCCGGAGAATATCGAGCGAGCCCGTGATACCTTGGAGCAGATTGTTGAAATCGTGGGCGATGCCGCCGGTCAGCTGGCCCACCGCCTCCATCTTCTGCGACTGGCGCAATTGCTCCTCGGTCAGGCGCTGGTCGGTCATGTCGCGCCCGACGATATAGAGCCGGCCGGTGTCGGCGGCGAGCGTCCAGGCCAGCACGCGATACGTGCCGTCGGAGCGCCGGCAGCGGTTCTCGAAGCGCGGACTGGCCGGGGCCTCGCGCGAGCGGGCGAGCGCCGCCCGGGTCGCCGCCACATCCTCGGGATGCACCAGATCGAGGAAGCCGAGGGCCAGGAGGTCGCTTTCGCTCCAGCCGAGCAGATCGCTCCAGGCGCCGTTCACCGCCTCCAGGACACCGTCCTCGCGGCACACGCCCATGAGATCGCCGCTGAGCCGCCACAGCCGGTCGCGCTCGCGGGTGCGCTCGGCAACCTGCATTTCCAGCGATTCATTGAGCTTGCGCAACTCCAGCTCGCGCTCGCGCAGCGCGTCTTCCGCCCGCCGCTGCTCGGTAATGTCCTGCCCCTGCACGAAGATGCCGCCCACGGAGCCATCCGCATCAACCACCGGCTGGTAGATGAGGTCGAGAACATGCTCCTCCGGCGGAAGGCCGGGCGCCGGGCGCAGCATCACCGAAAGGCCGTGGGCGACGAAGGCTTCCCCGGTGCGATAGACCCGGTCCAGCGCGTCCAGCACGGGTTGCCCGGCAAGTTCGGGGAACGCCTCCCGCGCCGTCAGCCCCACCAGGGGCCGGTCGCCGGCGAGGCGCAGATAGGCGGCATTCGCCAGCTCGACCAGATGGTCGGGCCCGCGCAGCACGGCGGTGAAGGCCGGTGCCTGCTCGAACAGGGTCTGCAAGCGCTGGCGCTCGCGATCGAGTTTGGCATTGGCCTGCTGCACCGCCTCCGCGCGGTCGAACACTTCGCCTTCGATCAGCAGCGCCGGGCTCGATGCGTTGGCGCCGAGGCTGATCCGCAGATTGTGCAGCTCGGTCACGTCCACCGTGTGCTGCACCACGTGGCGGACGCTGCCGTCGGGCTCGAACAGGGGGGTATGGGTGGCGCTCCAATAGCGCATCTCCATCACGCCGTCGGGCCGCTGGATCGGATAGGGGATGAACGGCAGGTCTTCGCGCGCCCTGTTGCGGATCACCCGCTCGAGCGACGCCCGCAGCATCCGGTTGGACGCGGACGCGGGGTCGCTTGGAAACGCCTCGAACACGGACAGGCCGATAATGTCTTCCCGCCGCCGCATGGTGACGCGCAGATAGGCCTCGTTCATGCCGACGATGATGAAATCGGGCGTGAGGATCACATAGGGATTGGGCACGGCGTTGAACAGCGCCGCGAGGTCGGTTCCCTGCACCCCCACGTTCGTGAACACCCGCGCCTCCTTTCCGGCGGCGCGCCCGCCTCCGCCGCCGACACACCGGGACGCCAGTTATCGCCTGCATCGCGCGCCGCCTCAACCGGCTCTCCGGCTTTCGCGAACCGGCCGGGCGATCGCCGCCGGCGGGGTCGCGCGAACAGCGCGCGACAGCCGCACCAACCGCCGCGCATGGAGAACGACCGGGGACGGCAAGAGATCCATAGGTCCGCGCCCGCCGCCGCGCCGGGGACCCTACGGCATGCGCCGCCGCAAGCGGTCGCGTAAGACCCGCCGGCCGTTCCATCGTCGCGCTTGTCGGGCGGGCCCGGCTTGGTGTCTGATCTTATTTTGCGGTGCGGCAGGCGCTCGGCGCCGGGCCGCGGGAGGCCGGACGATGAAGGTGGTGATTCTAGGGTCGGGCGTCATCGGCGTAACCCTCGCCTATTATCTCGCGACCGCCGGCCATGAGGTGGAGGTGGTGGACCGCCAGTCCGGCCCCGCGTTGGAGACCAGCTTCGCCAATGCCGGGGAGGTCTCGCCCGGCTATTCCGCGCCCTGGGCCGGGCCGGGCCTGCCGCTGAAGGCCATCAAATGGCTGCTGATGAAGCACCGCCCGCTGGTGATCCGCCCGCGGCTCGACCCGGCGATGTTCGCCTTCGGCCTGCGGCTGCTGACCAATTGCACCCACGCCCGCTATGAGATCAACAAGGGGCGCATGCTGCGCCTTGCCGAATACAGCCGCGATTGCCTGATCGCGCTGCGCCAGCAGACCGGCATCGCCTATGACGCGCGTATGCAGGGCACGCTTCAGATGTTCCGCACCCAGGGGCAGCTCGACCATGCGGGCGAGGACATGGCGATCCTCGATCGCTTCGGCGTGCCCTATGAGCTGCTGGACCGCGCCGGGTGCATCGCCGCCGAGCCGGCGCTCGGGCGGGTGGCGGAGAAGATCGCCGGCGGCCTGCGCCTGCCGGGCGACGAAACCGGCGATTGCTACAAATTCACCAATGCCCTCGCCGCGCTGGCCGAGCAGAAGGGCGCGGTGTTCACCCACGGCCGGGCGGTGCGCGCCATCGAGCATGACGGGGCCAATATCACCGGCGTGCAGACCCAGGCCGGCACCATCCGCGGGGATGTCTATGTGGTGGCGCTCGGCAGCTATTCGCCCAAGGCGGTGCGGCCGCTCGGCATCCGCCTGCCGGTCTATCCGGTGAAGGGCTATTCGCTCACCGTGCCCATCACGGACGCCGGCGGCGCGCCGGAATCCACGGTGATGGACGAGACCTACAAGGTGGCCGTGACCCGGCTCGGCGACCGCATCCGCATCGGCGGCACGGCGGAACTGGCGGGCTTCGACCTGTCGCTGCGCCATGCGCGCCGCGAAACGCTGGAGCACGTGGTCGGCGACCTGTTCCCGGACGGCGGCAATCCCAAGGCCGGCACCTTCTGGAGCGGCCTGCGGCCCATGACGCCGGATGGCCCGCCGATCCTCGGCCCGGCGAAATATCCCAACCTGTTCCTCGGCACCGGGCACGGCACGCTCGGCTGGACCATGGCGGCCGGCACCGGGCGCCTGCTGGCCGACCTGATCACCCGCCGCACGCCGGACATCGACACCGAGGGGCTGACGCTCGCCCGCTACGGGTAGCGTCAATTCCCCGGACGCGGCTCGCGCGGGAAGAGGGGCGCCGCGACGCCCCCGCGCTCTCAGCCGATGGAGCGCGTCACGCCGCGGCTGGCATAGCGCTCGGCCCATTTGGCGAGCCGCACGAACGGCAGGCCGATGAGCAGATAGATCGCCGCCACCAGCAGGCCGGTGCCGAAATAATCATAATAAGTGGTGGAGATGAGCTCATAAGTCTTGGTCAGTTCCACCAGCGAGATCACCGACACCAAAGAGGAATCCTTGATGAGCGAGATAAAGTCGTTGGTGGTCGGCGGCAGCACGATGCGCGCGGCCTGGGGGATGATGACATTCCGCAGCGCCTGGCGCTCGGTCATGTTGAGCGCGATCGCCGCTTCCATCTGGTTGCGCGGAATGGCGAGCAGGCCGGCGCGATAATTCTCCGCCTCATAGGCGGCATAGTTCAGGCCGAGCGCGATCACGCCGGCCACGAACGGTTCGAGCTGCAATCCCACTTTCGGCAGGCCGTAATAGATGAACAGAACCTGGATCAGCAGCGGGGTGCCGCGCACCACCTCGATATAGACCTGGGCGAGACGGTCGAGCACCACGCCGCCATAGACCCGGCACAAGGCGAGCGTGGCACCGAGGCCGACCGCGATGACCATGGCGAGGATGGAGATTTCCAGCGTCATCACCGCCGCCCAGCCGAGCTGGGGCAGGAAGCGCATGTAGCGCTCGAGCTGCATCTTCCAGCCCTGCGGCTGGGTGGCCTGGACGAAATGATCATAGGCCAGCGGCTGCGCCTGGAGCGGACGCTGGTCGCCCGTGAGCTGCGCCATCAGCGGGGTCCAGATCGCCCAATGGTCGAGGATGGTGCGCATGGAGCCGTCGTGCATCATCTGCGACAGGCCGGTGTTGATCTCGGCCAGCAGCGCGGGATGCGCGCCTTTCTTCAGCGCGATGCCGTATTCGATGCGGCCGATGGGCTGGCCGGTGAACTGAAGCTCGCGGTCGGGCTGGGCGTAATAGACCGCGATCGGGAAATCCATCACGGTCGCGTCGATGCGCTTGAGCTTGAGATCGGAATAGGCGTCGATCTCCTGGTCATAGGTGCGCAGGTCGATGCCGCCGGCATTGCGCAGCACATATTCCATCTGGCTGGACTTGAGCGTGCCGACCCTCTTGCCCTTGAGGCCTTCCAGATTGTCGATCGGCGCATCGCCGCGGCGGATCACGATCTGGCCGAACGTGGTGTAGTAGGGCGCCGAGAAATCCGCCACCGCCTGGTGGTCTGGGGTGATTTCCAGGCCGTTGATCACCGCTTCGTACAGGCCGGCATCGAGGCCGGGAATAAGGTTGCTCCAGTCGTTCTGCACGAACACCGGCTTGCGGCCGATCTTGGCCGCAAGCTCGTTCATGATGTCGACTTCAAAGCCCACCGTGAGCTTGGGGTCGGCGGGATCCTGGAAGGTGTAAGGCGCGCCGCTGGTGCTGTCACCGCCATAGGTGAGCTTGCGCTCGGCAGCCGGCGCGGGAGCCGCCGGGGCGGTCTGCGCCGATGCGGCGGAAACCGCCGCCGCCGACAGCGAGAGGGCGAGGAGCAAGGACGAGAGGGCGAGGCGGGCAAGACGCATGGCGATCCCCGAAGCGGGAGAGAAGGGCGAAGGGTCGTGCGGGGCCATCAGACGAAACGGTGCAGGAACTGGCGCGTGCGCGGATCCTTGGGATTGTCGAAGATCTCGTCTTCGTCCGAGATCTCGATGATCTCGCCCTTGTCCATGAAGATGATGTAATCGGAAGCATCGCGCGCGAAGCGCATTTCGTGGGTGACGATGATCTGCGTCATGCCCTCGTTGTCGAGCTCCTTCATCACGTCCAGCACCTCGTCGACGAGGCCGGGATCGAGCGCGGAGGTGGGCTCGTCGGCCGGGATCGAGCGCGGAGGTGGGCTCGTCATAAAGCATGATCTTGGGCGACATGGCGAGCGCGCGGGCGATGGCGCCGCGCTGCTGCTGCCCGCCCGACAGATTGATGGGATAGCGGTCCATCTGCTCGAACAGGCCGACCTTCTTCAAGAGGCGCTCGGCATTGGCGGCGGCCTCGTCGCGGCTCACCCCCTTCACCACCATCGGCGCCATCATGACGTTCTGCTGCAGCGTCTTGTGGGGAAACAGATTGAAGCTCTGGAACACCATGCCGACATTCTTGCGCAGCCGGTGGGCCACGTCGTTGAGCGGTCCATTCGAGCCGGCCTTGCGCTCCATGCGCACGCCGCACGCTTCGATGACGCCGGAATCCATGGATTCCAGCCCGTTCAGGCAGCGCAGCAAGGTGGACTTGCCGCAGCCCGACGGCCCGATCATCGAGACCAGGTCGCCCTCCTCGATCTGAAAGCTGACACCTTTGAGAATGGTGTGTGCGCCGAAGGACTTGCGCACGTCTTCCACGCGAAGGATCGGATCCATGTGTGTTCAGCCCCCCTGCGGCCCGCGGACCGCCAGCTTCACACGCTCCCTATCGACGGGCCATGACGCTGGGGTGACACTTCAAGGCACTCTGGAGGCGCCGGGCCAGCATGGCCGGCAAAAAACAGATGCTCAACATTCTAAAACACCTTTCGGTTGCAAAATATAACACCACGCACAACTGACACATTATTGTAATAAAATACCATTTCTGGTACATATACATATTTAACACGTGCGTTTATACACGCCGACGGAAAAAGCATCCCACGCGGCGGCACGTTGCCCCGTTCCAAGGCGCGCGAAAGCATGTCTCTGTTTCGACTGCCCACCGATTATGTGGCGCGCTCCGAGCCTTGCTACTTCGACGATTCCCCGTTCTTCGACAGCGCCATCGTTCACCAGCCGGAAATCTATGAGGCGGCGGACTATTTTCTTCAAGCGGGCGGCCGCACGCGGATCCTGGATATTGGCTGCGGCAATGGACGCAAGCTGCGGCAAGTGCGCGCCCGCGACCATGTGGGCGTCGATTTCGGGGCGAACATCGCCTTATGCCGCCAGCGCTTCGGGGCCTGGGGCACTTGGCTGGAGGCCGATTTCTCCCAGCGCCATTGCGCGGCGATCGCCGCCTTCGCCGACGCCAGCACCGTGGTGGTCTGCGCCGATGTGGTCGAGCATCTCCTGGACCCGGCGCCCCTGCTGAACCTGCTTGCGCAATGCTATCGCCGCGGCGCCATCGTCATCACCAGCACCCCCGATCGCCTGAAGGTGCGCGGCGCGGCCGACCGGGGGCCGCCCGCCAATCCGGCCCATGTCCGGGAATGGGCGCTCGAGGAATATGTGGCCTATCTGGACGCCTGCGGCATGCCGGCAACCTATGCCGGCCACACCATCAACAACAATATCGCCCGCGCGCTACGCACCATCGTGACGGTGCACGACATCGGCATCGACCGCGCGCGCGCATCGCTCGCACAATCCTCCGCGGCGCGGCCCCAGCAACGCCCGCTCGCCATCCTGGCGGCCTATAACGAGGCCGATGTCATCGCCGAAGTCGTCGAAGACCTGATCGCGCAAGGCTGCGATGTGGCGGCGATCGACAATTGGTCCACCGACGCAACCTGGCCGATCCTCAACAGGCTGGCGGCCCGCCACGGGGCCCATGTGCGCATCGAGCGCTTCCCCGAGGACGGCCCCGCGCGGCATTATGAATGGCGCCGGATCCTTCGGCGCAAGGCGCAGATCGCACACGGCTTTCCAGGGCGCTGGATGCTCCACACCGATGCCGACGAACTGCGCCGCTCGCCCTTCCCCGGGCTGGATCTGGCGAGTGCGCTCCATGTCGCGGCGCAGGCCGGCGCCAACCGCGTGGCGAGCAACCTGATCCACTTCCGGCCCACCGACACGCGTCCGTTTCATCCCGGCACGCTCCAGACCGCCTTCAACCATTTCGAGTTCGGCACGCGCCTCGGGCACTTCAAGCAGGTCAAAGCGTGGCTGCAAGGGGCGGCACTGGTCGATCTGGCGTCCAGCGGGGGCCATGTGGCCGCTTTCCCCGGTGCCGTCGATTTTCCCTACCGCTTTCTCCTGCGCCACTATCCCATCCGCTCGGCGGCGCATGGCCAGCGGAAAATCCTGGCCGAGCGGCGCAACCGCTGGTGCCCGGATGAGCGGGCGCTCGGCTGGCACACCCAATATGACGGCTTCTGCGAAACCACGCCCGGCTTCTGGCCCAGCCGCGACCTGCTGAAATTCGACGGCGATTTCTGGCGGGACTACGGGTTGCCGCTGATCACCGATATCGCGGAGCGGCGCTGGGCGAACCGCAGCCTCGCCACGGGCGGGAGCCTCGGCCTTGCGCCGGCGCATTCGCACGCGGATGCAGCCGCATCCTAGGGCGAAATCGCAGCGCGTGTTCCGGATGACGCAGAAGAAGCGTCATCCGGATTTTCAACCTTAGAACGACCGAGGCAGGTCAGAGCTTCAGCTTCGCCAAGTCGTAGCACATCTTCAGGTGCATCTCGATGATCGGCAACGTCTTCTTTGCGAACGCCTTCAGGGTCGGGTTATCGCCGCCCTTGGCATAGCCCGCGAACAGGCCCACGGCATCCTGGTGGCCCTTGGTCTGCACGGCGATGTAATCGGCATCGAAGGTGGCGCCATCTTCGCTCTTCAGGCGGGCCAGGGTCTTGTCGAAATCGTCGCCGAGGCCGGTCGGCAGGGTCAGACCGGTCTTCGCCTTGCCGAACGCGGCGCCGAAGTTCTTGCCGATCTTGGTGTGGTCCTTCACCATCTTCTTGGCGAAGGCGAGCACCTTCTTGTTCTTGCTCTTCTCAAGAGCCAGCTGGCTGGTGACGATCTCGAACTGATTGGCCCGCGCCGCCGTATCCACGAACACGGGGGTGGCCGGCACGGTTGCGGCTTTGGCGATCTCGGCGGGCGACGGGCCGGCCGCCGCAGCTGTGGTCGCGGGCATATTCATGGTCTGCGCCGAAGCGGCGGGGACGCCCGCGAGCAGGGCCACGGCAACGAGAATGTTGGACAATTTCGACATCTGGCGCTTCTCCCAAAGGTGCGACCGTCCAACAAGCTGACGCCACTCGCCAACGGTCGTATGACAGCCTAACTCATTTTCATAGAAGCGCTATTCACCATCCACAGGCCGCGCCCGGGGAGACCCGCACGCCCGCCTAGCCGCGCCACCCGCCGTATATCACACCGGCGGGGTCCGACTGCGGTGGCCCAAGGCCAGGCCGGGACGCAGCGAAATGCCTGTAAAAACTGAAGGACTAAGCTGTTTGCGACGAAGTCATGACTTTCACAGAACCGAAATATTGCCTCGCGCAGACCGGCACACGGCACTTTAACCACGCCTGAATTTTAAAAACCTTACGGAAACACACCAATCTCACCGAGATCACGCTTGACACAGATACCTCCGCATAGGAAAGAGGGGGTCGAATGTCGGCTGGTGTAGGATCATGGTTAAATTCGTTTTTATACTCCAGCGCACCCGATACACGTCACGCGTTTCAATTTAGTCAGCAAACATCCCCCCCGATAAAATAGTCATTCGCGGCAAAGCCTGGTCTTATGCCGGCGAGATTTATTTGCGGAGAGTCCCATGCGCCGGATCCTGGCTTCGATTTCTCTTATGTTGCTTTCATCGACGGCCTTCGCGCAAAAGGCGGCGCCGCAATATACATCCCTATGGAGCCTGGGAGACAGCCTGTCGGACGTGGGGCGCACCTATGCGCGGACCAAAGCCATCAGCGATGCCGCATGCACGAGAATTTTTTGCTCGGACATCACGAATATTACGCAGCCGATGGGAAATCTTTATTTTAATGGCCGCTTTTCAAACGGCCTTGTTTGGGCCGAATACCTCTCAAAGCTCAATAATATTCCGTACGACAGCAAAAAAAATCTTGCATGGGGCGGAGCTGTCACGGGGTCTCCGCTCAGCCCAAAATATGAACTGCTCATTCATCTGGAAGATCAGGTCAGCCAGTTCAAAAACGGCGTGACCGGAAACGAGTTTTCGCGCTTCAACATCACCCCGACAGCGACGCAGCTTAAGTATCAGGACGCGTCAAGCTACGGCACAAAGCCGCTCATCACATTGTGGATCGGCGGCAACAATTTCCGCCAGATCATCGAGGACAATACGGTCACCATTCCCGGCACCTGGCTTACGCCGGAGATCACCTACACCCGCAGCTCGTTGGACGCGCAGCGCAAGCTGCTGGTGGAGAATGTGCCCAAGGATCTGCGCGCCATCAACACGACCATCAGCGGGCGCAAAGACATCGCCCAGCAAGGTGCGACCTATTACGTCCCCACCGTTGCCGACGTCAGCACGACACCCAAGTTCGCCTCGCTTCCGCCCGCACAGGGACAACCGCTGAGCGCTGCGGTCAAGCAAACCAATCGCGATCTGAAGGCTGCGCTCTATAATCTGGAAGATGAATTCAAGCAGTCCAATCCACTGACCCGCCTTGTGGTGATCGACAGCGCAGCCATGCTGGCCGAGGTCCAGCGCGATCCGGCATCATACGGCTTCTTATTCGCCAAGACGAATTGCGTGGATTCGGAAACCGGAAAATACACCAACGGATGCAACGCGGCGAATGTGGGCGACTATCTGTTCTGGGATCAATTCCATCCCACAACAAAAGGCCACGAGATGATCGCCCAATATGCCCAGACCACCGATTATCTGGAATATGGCGCGGCGGTCACGCTCACCCAGCCGTATGTGGCCAATATCGAAATTCGCAACCGCGACTTCAACGGCACGATCGCCGGCACCGGATCGATGATCAAGCAGGGCGAGATGACGCTCACGCTTGCCGGTCAGAACACGTATAGCGGCGGCACGCGGATCGACAACGGATGGGTGCGGGTGGCCTCCGACACAAATCTCGGCGCCCGCTCCGGCGTACTGACCCTCCAGGGCGGCGGCATCCGGGCCAGCCAATCCTTCACCATGCAGCGCGACGTGCGCGTGAATGCCTCGGTCTCCTACGGCGAAATCGGCGGCTCGCGCTTCGGCGGCGCGTTCTTCGTCGATCCCAATGCGGTGCTGACGCTGCAAAACAACACGATTTCCGGCACCGGCTCCATCCGCAAGGACGGCGCCGGCACACTGGACATCCGCTCCACGGTTGCGGATGCACGCGACCTCACCCAGGTCGATGCGGGCCTTCTGAAGATCAACACCACGGGCGCGTATCGCTCCGCCGTGGTCAATATCGGCGTCGAGGGCGCGCTCGGCGGCAGCGGCACCATCATCGGCTCCGTGAACAATGCCGGTCGCCTGTTGCCGGGCAATTCCATCGGCACGCTCACCATCCAGGGCGATCTGATCCAGCAGGACAGCGGCTCCTACCAGCTGGAAGTGGACACCAACCGCACCGACAATCTGATCGTGACCGGCACCATGACGCTCGACGGCGACGTGAACGTCGTCACCGACGCGACCGACAAGCTGACCAACCAGACCTTCACCGTCGCCCGCTCCACCGGAGCGATGGCCGGCCAATATGACGAGGTGGTCGATCTCTCGCCCTTCCTCTCGGAAACCCTGAGCTATTCCGCCAATTCGGTCAGCGTGACCTTCGCGCGCAATTTCGCCCGCAGCGCTGGACCAGCTCTCCGGCCAGTCGATCGGCAATCTGCTCACCGCGGACGCGGTGCAGCGCGGCCAGTTCACCCGCGCCCTGGAAGATCGCATTTCCGCCCGGCGCTCCGGCCGCGGCAACGGCGATCTCGGCGCCAACGCCTCCATGCTTTCGCTCGGGGCGGATAGCGCGGGCCTCGGCGGCGCGCTTCAGGATGCCTCGACGGCGGTCGCCCAGTCCGGCCCGGGACAAAAGGGCGCCGGCGACGGAGCGGTGTCCGCCTGGGCGCGCGTGCTCGGTGGCCCCACCAGCGTCGGCGGCGCGGGCGCCTTCGACATGACCGGGGTCGGCGTGCTGCTCGGCGTGGACAAGGCGCTCGGCAACGGGCTGGTCGGCATCTCGCTCGGCTACGGCAATTTCGACAATAACGGCTACAATGGCGGCAACAGCAGCGCGGACAGCTATCAGGTCTCGCTCTATGGCTCGCTGCAATCGGGCCATTGGTTCCTCGACGGCACGCTCGGCTATGCCTATTCGGACTATGCCACCAACCGCGCGCTGACCTTCGGCAATCTGACCCGCGTGGCGACGGCCTCGCCCAATGGCAATGACGTGACCTTCTCGCTCAAGTCGGGCGGCGTGTTCGCGCTCGGTGCCTTCACCGCCGAGCCGAGCCTCGGGTTCGACTGGTACCACCTCTCGCGCAGCGCCTTCTCGGAAGGCTATGCGGGCTCGGCGGGCCTGAATGTCGACTCGGCGACTTTGGATCTGGTGATGCCCTCGGTTGGGGTGCGCCTCGCCACCACCTACGCCTTCGGGGCCATCAGCCTCAGCCCGGAACTGAGCGCCCGTTATTACTACAATTTCGGCGATACGAACGTGGGCACCACCGCCGGGCTCATCGGCGCCCCCGCCCTGCCCTTCACGGTGGACACCACCGGCATCGGGCGGAACATCGGCGTGCTGTCGGCCGGCCTCTCGGCCCAGCAGGGCGAGCATCTGCGGGTGTTCGGCCAGTATGAGCTCTCGCTGAGCGACGATGTGACGGCGCAGGCCTTCTCCGCCGGCCTCAAATACACCTGGTGACAGGGGCCGGCGGAGCGCCGGCTGCCTGATCCCGCACGCGAAGAGAAAGCCGGGGCCCCCCGGCTTTTTCGTTTCCGCCATGCGGTCAGGACGGCATGGTTTCCAGTGGAAACGGCGTGCGCTCCCAGATCTTTCCGAGCTTGAGCTTTTCCACGCTATAGGCTTCCCATTCGTGCAGCAGCCCGGCGAGGGTGAGACGATCCTCAAGGGACAGCTTGTTGCCGAGGGCCAGCAGCTTTTCGTCCAGGCCCAGGCGCTTCAGGTGCGGAAGCCACACATAGGAAGCAAATTCGGACGTGGCGATCAGGTCGCGCGCCGCGTCGAGATTGCCTTCCGCGATCCGATAGAGAGCATAGGTCGCGGCGGCGCGATTGAGCGCATAAGGATCTTCTTCTTGCAGGCTTCGCGTGTAGTCGAAATCGCTGCCGAGATTTCGCAACCGCGGCAAGGCGACATCTTCGATCTGCTTGCACAGAGTCTCGGAGACGCCGGGATCGGATAGCAGCCACAACCCTTTCTGCGGCGGGTAAATAGCCCCATCCCTCTTCATCGTAAAATCATCCTGCCGAAAAAAGAGCGGAATAACCGATAAAGCGACATAAAATAAATCTGCACTACTTGTTCGGTCAATATAGACTCCTCTCAAAACATGTCTTACCGGCCTAAAAACAATAGCCCGACCTATTAAGAGCAAATCACCGTTCCTCGCCAATAAGGGAGACACCAGTTTTTTAACCTCCCGCGCGGTTGTCATTGACTTGGCCTCACCTCTGTAACCAAGATATTTCGGACACCTTCAAAGCGCCTTGACACCGCCTTCGCAATTTCGATCGACCGCGCTGCGGTTAGGCCACTTCGGCCGGTCTTGAAATCATATACGCATACTGTGCCGGTACCAGTGTTTTCAAGTACATCGATCCGAATCGATCCTTCTCTCCCGTAACGAAAATCCTCTAATAACTTGGGGAGAGAAGGCGCCCCGACCTCGTCTCTGGTCTTCAAAAGCGAAAACTCAGAGACAAAATTCGGATCTCCCAACGCTCTTATCCTGCGATTTATCTCGGAATGCACCGCAGTTCCATAGGTCGCGGCGCTCGCATAGTCAGATCTATTTAGCTTGCGGGCCGCATCATCCGCATAGTCCAGCACCTCGCCGTACCGGCGGCACGCCTTCTCGACCTCCTCCTTGGTCAAAGCTCCGACATAAGACGGCGCCATCTGCGGAGATTGGCCCGGCGCATATTCCCGCGCCGTGAAAGCAATGACCGGCTGCGCGCCGGAACCAAGGGGGCCGAAGGCCCCTGCGGCATAGGCTCCGTACAGCGTGAGAGCGAGTTCTATCGTCGCGTTCGCAGCAGGTGCGGCGACGAGCGGGAGGAAAGCAGGCTGGATGATCGCCTGTGGCTGCGGCCCCGCTTCGGCCCAGACGGTCTGGCTGAGAAGCCGGTCCTCGCCGTCGAGGATCTCCTGCGTATTGCCGCGGTTGCGAAACGTGGCGACGGCCCCGTCCGCCCGTTCGACACGATGGATGCTGTCCCATTCCGGGCTGTCGCCGGGCGCCGCATAGCGCGACACGATGCGGCTGCCATCCGCATTGGCCACCGCCTGCGCAGCCAAGCTGCCGTCGGCGCGGTAAATGCTGCGGGTCGCGCTTTCCTGCGCACCGCTGCCGCTGTCGCTGACGCGCGGGACGGTGCGCGGCGCGGAGACAAGACCGACCGACCCGCCCCCGTCGGTCCATCGCCCGCCGCCGGTATTGCCCGCGGGAATGCGGGGCTGGGCGAAATTGAAGCCCGCCTTCCGGGCAAGGCCGTAGCGCAGCAATTGGACTTCGAACTTCAACGCTGCCAAGGCGCTGGCGATCTGCGCCAGCTCCAAATGATCGCCTCGAATGGACCGCACGTCCCCCTCCCATGCGCAAATGCTCGCGCATGGGTCTAAGGGATCAAATTCCTATTATCAATTTATTCCTATATTCTCGTACCCATCACGCGGGCGCCCCAGCCCCGTGTCCGGTCTCTGTCGGCGCCTGCGGTTCGGCATGCCCCGCCTCCGGCTCCAGCACCTTCACCCGGAAGAAGGCGGCATAGAGCGCTGGCACCACAAGCAAGGTCAAAGCGGTCGCCACCAGAAGCCCGCCCATGATGGTGATGGCCATGGGTCCCCAGAAGGCGCTGCCCGCCAGCGGGATCATGCCCAGCACCGCCGCGAGCGCGGTCAGCACCACCGGGCGCGCGCGGCGCAAGGTGGCGTCCACCACCGCCTGCCCCGGCGCGTGGCCGGCCTTGATGTCGGTGTCGATCTGATCCACCAGGATCACCGTGTTGCGCATGATCATGCCGGCGAGCGCGATCAGCCCCAGCAGCGCCACGAAGCCGAACGGCTTGTTGGCCACCAGCAGCGCCCAAGTGGCGCCGATCACGCCCAAGGGCGCCGTGCAGAGCACCAGCGCGAGGCGCGAGAAGCTCTGGAGCTGGATCATCAGCAAGGTGAGCATGGCCACGATCATGATCGGGAACACGGCCGCCAGCGCCTTGTTGGCCTTCACGCTCTCCTCGATGGCGCCGCCGGTCTCGATGCGATACTCCGGCGGCAGGCTGGCCTTGATGGCATCGAGCTTGGGTAGCAGGCGGGTGGTGACGTCCGGCGGCTGGATGCCGTCCTTCACGTCCGCCCGCACGGTCAGCACCAGATCGCGGTCGCGCCGCCACAGGATCGGTTCCTCGGAGGCATAGACGATGCGCGCCACCTGGCCGAGCGGCACGGCGACGCCGTTGCGCGAGCTGACGGTGAGGCCGGCGAGATCCTGAAGGTCCGCCCGCTCCTGCGGCACCGCGCGGGCCACCACGTCGATCAGCAGATTGCCTTCGCGATGCTGGGTCACGGTGTAGCCGGAGAGCAGCGTCTGCAAGGTCTCGGCGACATCGCGCGGCGTGGTGCCGAGCGCGCGCGCCCGGTCCTGGTCCACCTGGAGGGTCACGGATTTCACCCGCTCGCCCCAATTGAGATGCGGATCAATCAGCGCCGGATCGCCCGCCATCACGACGCGCACCTGTTCGGCGATCTCGCGCACCTTCTGCGGGTCCGGCCCGATGACGCGGAAATTTACCGGGAAGCCCACCGGCGGGCCGAACACGAAGCGATCCACGCGCACCCGCGCCTCGCTGAGCGCGCCGTCGGCGATCTGCTTTTCCAGCCGCGCCTTGATGCGCTCGCGGGCCGCGATGTCCTTCGCGACGATCACCACCTCGGCGAAATTGGGATTGGGCAGGACCGGGTTCAGGCCGAGCCAGAAGCGCGGCGTGCCCTGGCCCACATAGGTCGTGGCGGTGGCGATATCGGGATCGCCGTCCACCATGGCCTCGGCCTTCTTCGCCGTCGCCTCGGTCACCTTGATGGAGGTGCCTTCCGGCAGGCGCATTTCCAGGAACAGCTCGGGCCGCGTGGAGGTGGGGAAGAATTGCTGCTGCACCAGCCCGAACCCGGCGATGGAAACCGCGAACAGGGCGAACGTGGTGCCGATCACCGCGAAACGGTGGCGCAGGCAAAAATTCAGCAGCCCGCGCAGCAGGCGATACAGCCGCCCGTCATGCGCCTCGCCATGGGCGTGCACCTTGAAAGTCGGCAGCAGCATGTAGCCGAGATAGGGCGTGAAGATCACCGCCACGAACCAGGAGGCGATGAGCGCGATGCCGACGATCCAGAAGATGCCGCCGGCATATTCGCCGGCGCTCGATTTCGCGAACCCCACCGGCAAGAACCCCGCCGCCGTCACCAGCGTGCCGGTGAGCATGGGGAAGGCGGTGGAATGCCAGGCGAAGGTGGCCGCGCTCGCGCGGTCGAGCCCCTCTTCCATCTTCACCACCATCATCTCGATGGCGATGATCGCGTCGTCCACCAGCAGGCCGAGCGCGATGATCAGCGCGCCGAGCGTGATGCGGTGCAGGTCCATGCCCGAAGAGAACATCACCAGGAACACGATGGCGAGCACCAGCGGCACCGAGAGCGCCACCACGATGCCGGTGCGAAAGCCGAGCGACAGGAAGGAGACCACCAGCACGATCACCAGGGCCTCGGCGAAGGTGTGGAGGAATTCGCCCACGGATTCGCCGACGATATGGGGCTGGTCGGCGACCTGCGTCACGTCAATGCCCACCGGCAGCTCGCGGATCGCCTTGTCCATGGCGACCTTCAGATTTTCCCCGAGGGTCAGGATGTTGGCGCCGGCCGACATGGAGACGCCGATGCCGACGGCCGCCTCGCCGTTCTGCCGCACCAGGAAGCTCGGCGGATCCTCATAGCCGCGCCGCACGGTGGCGACATCGCCGAGGCGGAACACGGCATTGCCGGCCGCCACCGGCACGGCCGCGATGGCGTCCACGCCCGAGAACGCGCCGGTGATGCGCAGGTTCACCCGGTCCGCATTGGTGTCGATGGCGCCGCCCGAGACCACCGCATTCTGCCGCGCCACGCTGTCGAAGATCTGCTGGGGCGTGATGCCGAGGGTGGCGAGGCGGGCATGGCTGAATTCGATATAGATCCGCTCGGGCCGCACGCCCACCAGATCCACCTTTTCCACATGCTGCACCCGCAGCAGATCCTGGCGGATGATCTCCGCCTGACGCTTCAGCTCGGCCGGGGCGACATCCTTGCCGCTGAGCATGTAGAGGGCGGAATAGACATCGCCATATTCATCGTCGAAGAACGGGCCGATGACGCCGGCAGGCAGGCTCGCCTTCACGTCGCCGACCTTCTTGCGCACCTGGTACCAGAGCTCCTTCACATCCTTCGCCTGGGTGGAATCGGCAAGATAGATCTGGATGAAGCTGACCCCGGGGCGCGAATAGCTTTCCACCCGGTCGAGATGCGGCAGGGATTGAAGCTTCTTCTCGATGGGATCGGCGACCTGCTCCTCCATTTCGGTGGAGGTGGCGCCGGGCCACACGGCATTCACCACCATGACCTTGATGGTGAAGGAGGGATCTTCCGCCCGCCCGAGATTGAAATAGGCGAAGGTGCCGGCCGCAGCCAGCATCAGGATCGCGAACAAGGTGAGGGTGCGATGGGTGATCGCCCAGCGCGAGAGATTGAAGCCGTCCATCCCCGCCCCCGTCACTGGGCCGCGACGGTGCGCACGAGCCGCCCCGGCTCAAGCGTCTGCGCGCCCATGGTCACCACCAGATCGCCATCGGACACGCCCTGCGAGACCAGCGCCGCATCGGCCGCATAGCCGGCGACCACCACCGGCCGGGCGATCAGCGTCTTGGTCTTGGGATCGACCACATAGACATGCGGGCCGCTGCCGCGATCGAACACGGCGGAGAGCGGCAGGCGGGCCACGTCCTTCGTGCCGGCGGGCCGCAGCAGGACCGTGGCGGTCATGCCCAGGGCGACCGTGTCGTCCACATTCTCCAGGGTGAAACGCGCGGGATAGGTGCGGCTCGCGGTGTCGGGCTGGGGCGAGAGCTCGCGCAGGCGCGCCTTGATCTTGCGGTCCGGCGCCGCCCACAGCGTCACGGTGGCATCTGCGGTGCGCGCGTCTGCAAGCGCGGTTTCCGGCAGCGCGACGAGCGCTTCCTTCTCATCCAGCCGCGCGACGCGGGCGACCGTCTGCCCGGCCGTGACCACCTGGCCCGGCTCGGCGGCGGTGAGGGAGACGACGCCGTCGGCGGTGGACAGAAGATCGGAATAGGCGAGCTTGTTGCGCGCCAGATCGAGCGCGCGCTTGGCCCGCTCCAGGCGGCCCACCGCCTCCTCCTTGGCCACCGACTTGCGGTCGAGATCGGCATTGGAGGCAAAGCCGCGCGCCAGAAGGGTGCGGTAGCGCCCGTCCTCGGCGGAGGTCTGGGCGAGATTGGCCTGGGCGGCGGCGAGTTCCGCCTCGGCGCTGCCCTGTTCAAGCTTGAAATCCTCGGGGTCGAGCTTGGCGATCACATCACCCGCCTTCACCCTTTGTCCCACCTCCACGAGGCGCTGCGCCACCTTTCCGGCGACCCGGAAGGAGAGGTCGATTTCCCAGCGCGGCCGCACGACGCCGACGAAAGTCTTGTCGGCCTCGACCGGGCGCAAGGTCACGGTCATGACCTGAACCGGGCGCGGCGGCGGGCCGGCCTGTTCGGCCGGGGCGGGCTCGCCGCAGGCGGAAAGAAGGAAAGCGCTGCCCAGCAGGGCGGCGCCGGCCAGGATGTGGCGGGCGGACAACATGGCTTCATTTCCAAGCTAAAGAGTTACGACTCACCACTAACGATTTTCAACTTTCGTCAGAGAACGGCCGCGCGAACGCGCCTGCCTGACGCAACGCACCTCACAGGGGCCGGCGGTTGACTTCGACGGCGCGCAGCAGAAACCGCACGGTCTCGCGGGCCTGCCCCTCCAGATCCTCGTCGATGCCTTGCGCCACAAGGATCGGATGGCAGAAACGGACGCAGCCGCCGAGCAGGATGGCGCTGACGCGATCCACATCGTGCGGCTCGAACGTGCCCTCGGTGATGCCTTCGCGCAGCAGGCCGGCGATCGCGTGCCGGATGCGCTCCTTATGGGCCGCTATGGCCGTCCAATTGTGCTCGATCGCCACCAGGACCATGTCGTGGACACGCCGCTCGGCAAGGAAATTATCGCGATGATACAAAAGAATAGCTGCAAACAGCTGCTCGATCCGCTGGGCCGCCGGGAACGGCGCCCGGGCCACCGCGCAGATCTGCCCCTCCATCTCCGCCAGGCTGCGGTTGCAGATGGTCTCGACGATGGCATTCTTGGAGGGGAAGAAGCGGTAGACGTTCGCCGCGGACATATCCAGCTCGGCGGCGATATCGGCCACGGCGGTCTTGGCGAAACCCATGCGGCGGAACAGTTCTTCCGCCACGATGGCAATCCGCTCGCGGGTTTCGTCCGCCGTTTCCTTCTGCCGCACGCTCACCGGTGTCCGCCTTCTTGTCTCATAAACTGACGAATATCATAAATCGTCAGAAATAAAAATGAAACCTCACGGCGCGCGCCTCGCCTGCGGCGGATCTCAGCCGCAGGCCATTGGTTCAAAGAGGCTTTTTCACATCTTGTCGCGGGCGGCCAAGGCAGTGGCGAGGCCGTTGAAGGAGATGGGGAGCGAAATCGGGGTCTGCGAGCGGTCCTGGAATTCCAGCTTCCCGCTGCCCTTCGCGCTGGCGAGGGCGGTGGCGTCGGCGGCGCTCAGCTCGACATCCGCGATGCAGGCGCGGATGCAGAATTTATAAGCCAGGGCAACCGGCTTGGCCTTGTCGTCATAGGTGAAGCGGGCGCCGGCCGGCAGCCACACCCCGGCGGGCAGTTGCAGCACCAGCAGAAGCGGCGCGTCCGGCTTCAGGCGGCCGAACGCGATCTGGGCCATAAGCCCTTGCTGCTTATCGCCAATCTGCAGCGTCTGAGAGACTTCGCAGACCTTTGCCGTGGCCCCTTCCGGGCGTTCGCAGCGCACCACCCAATCCTCATACGTGGCGGAGGTCCGGCTAGGACCATCCTCGGCAGCGGCGGCCGGCGCGGGCGCGGCCGGCTTGGCGGGCGCGGCGGCCGGCGCGGGCTTCTTGGGCGCCGCCTGGGCGGGCGGGGCGGCCGCAG
>NCEH01000194.1 GCA_002304505.1 Rhizobiales bacterium 32-66-11
AGGAAGTGATCGCCTCCGACCAGAAGCGCCTGGTGGTGGACGCCTTCGCCCGCTACCGCATCTCGAATCCGCTGCGCTTCTACCAGGCGGTAGGCACCATCGAGGCCGCCAATTCCCGGCTTGCGACGGTGCTCAACTCCTCGCTGCGACGCGTTCTCGGCGAAAGCACCTTCACCAGCGTCGTGCGCGACGAGCGCGAAGGCCTGATGCGGCGGATCGCCGAGCAGGTGAACCGGGAAGCGTCCAACTTCGGCATCGTCGTCGTGGATGTCCGCATCCGCCGTGCCGACCTGCCTGAAGCCAACAGCCAGGCGGTGTTTCAGCGCATGCAGACGGAGCGCCAGCGCGAGGCGGCCGAAATCCGGGCGCAGGGTGCGGAAGCAGCCCAGCGCCTGCGGTCGCGGGCGGAGCGGGAAGCGACCATCGTGGTGGCCGAGGCAACCTCGCGCGGCGAGCAATTGCGCGGTCAGGGCGATGCGGAACGCAACGCCATCTTCGCCGACGCCTTCGGGCGCGATCCGGACTTCTTCGCCTTCTATCGCTCCATGCAGGCGTATGAGGCGAGCCTCAAGCCCGGTGACACGCGTCTGCTGATCAGTCCGGATTCGACCTTCTTCCGTTATTTCGTCGATCCGTTCGGCAATGGCGGAAGGCCGGTCCCGACCCCGGCAGCGGCCGCACCGGCTGCCGGCGCGGTTGCCGCCCCGGCGCAACCCGCGCCCGCACGCTGATCGCGGCGCGAGGGTCGATGCGCGATCTGGTAGCCGCCCTCGGTCTGGTCCTCGTCATCGAGGGCCTTTGCCTCGCCGCCTTCCCGGCGGCGTGGCGCAGCGCCATCAAGGCGGTGCTGCAGGCACCGGAAACGCCGGTCCGCATTGCCGGACTTGTGGCCGGTGCGGTGGGCGTCGTTCTGGTCTGGCTGGTCCGCGGATAAACTGCGTCGTCCAGTTGACGCGGCGTCGCGTTTCCGCCGCATTGGCAGGCGAGGCCTAAGGGTCACCGCCGTTTCCTGCGGCTTTGCCTGGGTATCTGTTCGCCCCGCCCCTGAGGAGAGGCCATGTCCGCTCGCTTCATGTCCGCTCGCCTTCTCTCCGCGCTCAAGATGCCGCTGCTCGCGGTGGCGCTGAGCACGCCGCTCGCCTGGTCGGCGCCGACGCTCGCAGCTCCGGGCAAAGGCCCCGATACCGTCGCCGACGTGGCTGCGAAGGTCATGGACGCGGTGGTGAACATCTCCACCTCGCAGAATGTGGCGGCCTCGCGCAGCGTGCCCGCCCCGCAGCTGCCGCCGGGATCGCCATTCGAGGATTTCTTCGACGAATTCTTCAAGCGCCGCCAGCAGCAGGACGGCGACCAGAATGGCGAGGGTCGCGACGGCGGGCGCGGTCGCAAGGTGTCCTCACTCGGCTCCGGCTTCGTCATCGACCCCTCGGGCCTGATCGTGACCAACAATCACGTGATCGCGGATGCCGACGAGATCTACGCCAATTTCAACGACGGCTCCAAACTCAAGGCCGAACTGATCGGGCGCGACACGAAGACCGACCTCGCGCTGTTGCGGGTGAAGCCCGACAAGCCGCTGACCTCCGTGAAATTCGGCGATTCCGACAAGATGCGGGTCGGTGACTGGGTGATGGCCATCGGCAATCCGTTCGGCCTCGGTGGGACTCTGACGGTCGGCGTCGTCTCCGCGCGCAACCGCAACATCAATGCCGGCCCGTACGACAATTTCCTGCAGACCGATGCCGCCATCAATCGCGGTAATTCCGGCGGTCCGCTGTTCAACATGGATGGCGAGGTCATCGGCATCAATACGGCGATCATCTCGCCTTCGGGCGGGTCGATCGGCATCGGCTTCGCCGTTCCGTCCTCAACGGCGACGCCGGTGATCGCCCAGCTTGAGCAGTTCAAGGAAGTGCGCCGCGGCTGGATCGGCGTGCGCATCCAGAGCGTGAGCGACGAAATCGCCGAAAGCCTTGGCCTCGGCAAGCCGCGCGGCGCCCTGGTGGGCGGCGTCAACGACGGCGGCCCGGCCGCGAAAGCCGGCCTCAAGGCCGGTGATGTCGTGGTGCGCTTCGACGGCAAGGACGTGAAGGAAATGCGCGACCTCCCCCGTCTCGTCGCCGATACGGCGGTGGACAAGGAGGTGGATGTGGTGGTCGTGCGCAAGGGCAAGGAAGAAACCCTGCGCCTGAAAATTGCGCGCATGCCCGACGACGAGAAGGCCGCGGCCGCGGCCAAGGCGCCGGGCGCCGATGCGGCGAAGCCCGAAGCCAAGAAGTCGCTGGGCCTGGAACTTGCGCCCATGAGCGACGATCTGCGCAAGCGCTTCAAGATCAAGGACACCGTCAAGGGCGTCGTGATCCTGAACGTGGACCGCAATTCGCCCGCGGCTGACAAAGGCCTCAAGCCCGGACAGATCGTGGTTGAAGTGGGCCAGGAAACGGTCTCCAGCCCCGACGATGTGCAAAAGCGCGTCGAGGGTCTGAAGAAGGACGGCAAGAAATCCGCCCTGCTGTTGATTTCCGATGCCGACGGGCAGGTCCAGTTCGCGGCCATCCCGCTGAACTGAGCTGAAGCCTCAGGACTCGAAAAGGCCCGGAAACGCCGGGCTTTTCTTCCGAGATCGTTCGCGCCATCGCCCACCGCGAGGGTCTCGGACGGGGAAAGATGCAGCCGGTCCCGCAGCTCGACCAGGGACGCGGTCTTGGCATCGCGACCGAGGATCGGCTCCTCAACCACGCCCGCGAACAGATCCGCCTCGACCACGAGCCGATTGGCGCGATTTTCGTCGAAGCCGAGCAGGCCCGCCACCGCATCGGTGAACAGGGTGAAGCCGCCGGACACCAGCGCCGTATAAGCGCCGTTCGCCTTCATGGTGGCGACCAGCGCGGCGCCGCCGGGCGTCAGCGAAATGCGGCTGCGCAAGACCTCGCCCACCACATGAATCGGCAAGCCCTTCAGCAAGGCCACGCGCTCGCGCAGCGCCGGTTCAAATGCGATCTCGCCGCGCATCGCCCGCTCGGTAATTGCCGCCACATGGGCCTTGATGCCGATCACATCCGCGAGCTCGTCGATGCACTCCTGGCCGATCATGGTGGAATCCATGTCGGCGATGAACAATCTCTTGCGCCGGGCGGCGGCCAGTTGCACCACCACGTCCACCTGCGCGCCGGCGAGCGCGGTCCGCACGCTGTCGGCGAGGGTGCGCGTATCGGCCCCAAGTTCCGGGTCGAAGGGAATGTCCACCGCCACGTCTGCGGCAAGAACGCGCTCTTCCTCCGCGCCGGGAAGGACGGCGCGCGCGGCGTGCACCATTTCGCGCGTTAAGGTCGCGTCAGAAGGATTTGCGATAAGTGTCGCGACATACACCATGGTCTGTCCAATGAGGAAAGCTTGAAACCGTCGGCTGTGCTCATCGCAGGTCCAACGGCCAGCGGCAAGTCCGCGGTGGCGCTGGCCCTTGCCGAGCGCACGGGCGGCGTCGTCATTAATGCTGATTCCATGCAGGTTTACGGGGATTTGCGCATTCTCACCGCGCGACCCAGCCCTGAGGAGGAAGCACGGGTTCCCCATCGGCTCTACGGCCATGCGGCGGCAATCGAGGATTATTCCGTCGGCCGCTGGCTCGCCGACGTGATCGCGGCCATGGCGGCGGCGCGGCGGGAGCACCGGCTTCCCATCGTCATCGGCGGCACCGGCCTGTATTTCCGTGCCCTGACCCAGGGGTTGGTTGCCATTCCTCCGATTCCCGAGCACATGCGCGCCGCCATTCGCGCCGCGGCTGAAGGCGAGAGCGCGCCCGTGCTCCACAGCCGCCTTGCGACGCTGGACCCGGAGACGGCCTTTCGCCTTGCTCCCAATGATCGCCAGCGCATTTTGCGCGCGCTCGAAGTCGTCGCGGCAACAGGGCGCTCGCTCAGCGCGTGGCAGCGCAGCACGCAGCCGCCCGCCCTGCCCGCGGAAGGGCTGGTGCGGCGGGTGCTTCATCTTGATCGCGAGGTCCTGCGCCGCCAGATCGACCGGCGCTTCCACGCGATGATGGAGGCCGGCGCTCTCGAAGAGGTGGAACGGCTTGCCGCCCGCCATCTGCCTGCTGACCGTCCGCTGCTCAAGGCCTGCGGCGTTCCCCCGCTGATGCGCCATCTCGCCGGCGGAATGGCCCGCACTGAGGCGGTCGCGCAGGGCCAGAACGACACGCGCCGCTATGCCAAGCGGCAGGAGACCTGGTTTCGCCACCAGATGCCCGAATGGCCCCGCACCACGCCGGACGCAGCCCTGGACGGCCTGATGGACGAAATTGCCGCTTGATGCACTCAGGCGGCCGCAAGGTTCCTGCGTGCCGGCGCCGACCGGCCGGAGAGGCGGATCCACACGCCGGCGACCGCCAGGAACAGGAAGCCGATGGGCCCATGCGGGCTCGCGTGGGAGGTTTGGATTTCCCAACCGAACGCGATGAGCAAAACCAGAGCCGGCCAGGGGGCACGACGCGTGAGGTGGAGAGCAAGGGCGACGCTCACGGCGGCGACAAGGACAATCCAGGAGCCGGTAAGGCTGATGAACGAGCCGACGCCGCCAACCCACGGGTCCACCCAATCCGCATTCAGCAGCGCGATTGCCCCCTGCTCCTGTTCCGGCGTCAGAGTTCCGGCCGCACGCATGGCCTCGATGTTCAGCATGCTGCGGCCAAGGCCGATTCCCCCGATGGAATCGAGCGCCGTGTAGCAGATCAGGAATATGAAGGTCGCCACCCGCGACACCCAGGCCACGAGGCAGGCGAAGCCCTCCTCGATGCCGGCCACCGCCATCCACAGCCCCACAGAGACCAGCCCGAGCATGGGAAGCTGGATCATGTGCATGGTGAACCACCAGTTCGGCCCAAAATAGCCGAGCGCCCAATAGCGCGGGTCGAACGGCTGCGACGTGCACAAATAGGCATACATGCCCGGGCTTCTGGTAAAGCCGGCCGGATGGAAAAGCTCCATGCCGGCAAGTACAAGGGGTGCCGCGACAAGGCACGCCCACCACAGCAACCCCTTGATCTTCTGGTCCATGACTCCCCCCGATCCCATAACAGCTTAGCCGAAACGGCGGCCTGCCGAAACGGAGCGGGGCGGAACCTTATCCGGCGAGCGTGGACTGGGGGGATGGCACTTTTGCGCCCGCCGGCTTTTTCGCGCGCGCGGCCTTTGCCGATGGGAACACAAACTGCCGCACCGCCGCCGCCAGCGCCAGCGAAAAGCCTGCGATCAGCACCCATCCAGCGGGGCTAACCCCCAGCTGCGGCTGGAAATTCGCGGCCGCCACCAGCCAGGGATCCACGCCGGTCAGCAGCCCGTACCAGGCGACTTCGCCGAGCCCCGTCAGCGCCGCGCTCAGCACCGTCACGCCGGCGAACAGGAGGGGTCCAACCCGGTTCGTGAAATGGAAGATGATGCGATAGACGAACAGCACGATCAGCAGGCCGCCCATCATGACGGCCTCGGTCACATCCAGCTTCGACTGGATCAGGAAATGCGCAATGGCAAGGATTGCAATGGCATAGACGCTGGCGTGCAGGGCGTTCCAGCGCTTTGCCCCCATGCGGCGGATGATGCGATCGAACGAGGTTCCCCCCAGCGCCAGCAACAGCGCAACTGCCACTGCTCCGATGGTGAGATAGAAGCGCAAGACGATCTCACGCCCCGCCGCCGTGAAGCTATAACCTTGATCTACAACGAACAATCCAAGATGCAACACGGCATAGAACAAGGCTGCGAGGCCGAGATTGCGGCGCGCCAGGACCAGTTTCGGCCATTGGAACAGGCGCCGGACCGGGGTGACGGCGAGGCTCAGGAGCAGGAAACGCACCGCCCACAGGCCGGTGAAATGGATCGCCGCCGCAACCGGCCGCCCCCCGAGATCGCCCGCCAGCGCCCACCCCGCCAACCATAGTACGGGGATAGCCGCCCCAAGAAGAGTGACCGTCAGTTCCGGGCTGAACTTGCCGTTGCGCTCGTGAAACAAAGCCATGGTGCGTACTCTCTCGCTGTCGCTCAAGATACGCAAAGCGCGGCGTCAAAGTTACGACCCCAATGACACAAGGCCGTGAGGCCGCACATCATACGGCGACGGGCGCTTTGATGGGAGGATGGGGATTATAATCCTCGATCGCCACGTCCTCATAGCGGAATGCAAAGATGTCGCGCACCTGCGGGCTCAGCACCAGGCGCGGCAAGGGGCGCAGGGGGCGTGACAATTGCTCCTGCGCCTGCTCCATATGGTT
>NCEH01000065.1 GCA_002304505.1 Rhizobiales bacterium 32-66-11
CGGATATTGGCCAGGAACTGGTTGCCGAGCCCCTCGCCCTTGGAGGCGCCGCGCACCAGGCCGGCGATGTCGACGAAGGTGAGGCGGGTGGGGATGATCTGGCCCGAGCCGGCAATGGAGGCCAGGGTATCGAGGCGCGGATCGGGCACCGCCACTTCACCCACATTGGGCTCGATGGTGCAGAAGGGATAATTGGCCGCCTGCGCCGCGGCGGTCTGGGTGAGCGCGTTGAAGAGAGTCGACTTGCCCACGTTCGGCAGGCCGACGATGCCGCATTTGAAGCCCATAGCTCAGCGATCTTTCAGCGAGGAGAAGACGGTCTCGATGTCCGTCGTGAAGGGATTGATCACGGTGGTGCGCTCGATGGCGAGGCCGTCTTGCAGGTCCTCGCTCAGCAGCAGCCGGCAATCCGCAAGGAGCGCGGATGCAATCATCAGGCAGTCCCACCATTCGAACTTGAAGCGATCCTCGATGTGGTAGGCCCGCCCCATCAGCTCGCTGGGCGAGGCGGAGTGGCAGGCCGGCATCAGATCGCCGAGGAAGTCCCGTATGGCATGGCGCGGCACGAAGGGAAACCGGTCGATGGCCGCCGCATAGAACTCGCTCGCCACCTGGGGCGTGATCACCAGCTCGCCGTGGCGGCGGATGGAGCGCAGGCTATGCCTCGTCAGCGCCCGCTTGCGCGCCGCGCTGCGGTCCTGGAGATAGATCAGCATCCGCGCGTCCACGAAGCATCGCAGGCTCATGGCTGTCCTCACGCATCGGGGGTGGGGGTCCCTCCGGGTCCCAGCCGGGGCCAGAGAGCCAGCGGTCGAACGGGGCAAGCGGATCGGAATGGCCGCCCAGCGCCCGGCTCAGGCGGTCGGCGATGAATTTGGACAGGCTCTTGCCTTCGCGCGCGGCGGCCAGGCGCACCTGGACCGTCAGCTCGTCGGATAGGGTGATGGTGACGTTCTTCATGGGCGGCCCCCGCATGTGCCGGCCGGCCTAGTGCGCCACAGTGCGGTCAGGCGCGCGGATCGCCAATGGTTTTCTTGTCGCCGAAGCCCTGGGCATCCAGGAACAGGTGCGCCCGGTTCTGGAATTCCTCGGGCTTTCCGACGACCAGCTGTTCGGCGAAGTCCGCGCATGCCTCGCACACCCCCTCGACCCACGGCTTCTCGCTCTTGGCGAAATCGCCCAGGACGTAAGGGTGCACCAGCGTCTTGTCGCCCGGATGACCGATGCCGAGCCGCACCCGCCAATAGTCATTGCCGCAATGTGCGGTAATGGAGCGCAGGCCGTTGTGGCCGGCGTTTCCGCCGCCCTTCTTGGTACGGATCTTGGACGGGGGCAGATCGAGTTCGTCATGGAACACGAACACGCGCTCCAGCGGGATCTTGTAGAAGCGCATGGCTTCCGCGACCGCGCGGCCGCTTTCGTTCATGAAGGTCTCGGGCAGCAAGGCGAGCACCTTCTCGCCGGCGATCTCGCCCTCGGCGACCGCGCCCTGGAAGCGGCGGCGCCAGGGGGAGAGGCGATGGCGGCGGGCCAGGGCCTCCACCGCCATGAAGCCGATATTATGCCGGTTGCCGACATATTTCGGGCCGGGATTGCCGAGGCCTGCGAACAGGATCACGGTTCAACTCCGGCCCGAGAGGTCGATCAGGACTTGGAGGAGGTCGCGGCCGCGGAGGCGGCGGCAGCAGCCGCGTCGTCCGCTTCAGCGTCCTTCAGGCCCGACGGTGCCACGACGGTGGCCAGGGTGTCGTCGCCATTGAGCGCCGAGACCACGCCTTCCGGCAGGGTGACCGACGACAGATGCAGCGACGCGCCGAGCTGAACGCCCGTCAGGTCCACGGCGATGTGGTCGGGGATGGATTCGGCCGGGCAATCCAGCTCCACCGCATGGTGGACGATGTTCAGCGTGCCGCCCGCCTTCAGGCCGGGAGAGGCTTCCTGCTTCACGAAGTGCACCGGCACTTCCACCGTGACGCGCGCACCGGCGGACACCCGCAGGAAGTCCACGTGCAGCGGCAGATCCTTCACCGGATCGAGCTGGTAGTCGCGGGGGATGACGCGGTGCTTCTTGCCGTCCACTTCGATGAGGAAGAGGGTGGTCAGGAAGTGGCCGGCGTAGATGGTCCGGGTGATCTCCTTGTGTTCCAGGGAGATGGTGATCGGATCCTGCTTCTCGCCGTAGATCACGGCGGGCACGCGTCCGGCGCGGCGCTCTTCACGGGCGGCCCCCTTGCCGGCCCGTTCGCGCACCACGGCCTTCAATTCTTTGATGGCGGTCATGGCACTTCATCCTAATGTAGACTGGTTCCAGAAAGGCCAACGGCCGCTCGCGCGGCCGTCCGGCTTTCGCCTTGGCACGCCTCCAGGGGGGCGCATGCCGAAACGAAGGCGGGCTTATAGCCGCGTTGGCCTGCAAACGCAATAAAGACAGGCAGGGGAGGGGTTCATGGGTGGGGGCAGTTTCGTGAGGGCGGTGGTGATCGCGGCCGGACTGATCGCCGGGGCCGGGGCAGCCTGGGCGCAAGGCGCGCCACCGGCGGCGACGGGGGAGCGGATCACCGAATGGGACATCCCCCAGATCAGCACCTTGCCGGACGATGAATTCGGCCGGCTGGTGCGGTTCGGCCGCTCGGTGCTGGAGGCGACCTATGCCCATGTGGGCCCCGCCGTCGCCGATCCGGCGATGCGCTTTGCCGGCAACAATCTCGCCTGCGCGAACTGCCATCTCAACGACGGGCGCAAGAAATTCGGCCTGCCGCTGGTGGCGGCGGACGCGGATTATCCCGCCTATTCCGCCCGCACCGCCCGCGACCTCACCCTCGCCGACCGGGTGAACCAGTGCATGATCCGCTCCATGAACGGGCGTCCCATGCCGGCGGACGCGCGGCCCATGCTGGCGCTTCTGGCCTATCTCACGGTGCTTTCAACCCATATTCCCGAGGATGCGAAGATTTCCGGCGCCGGCGCCGGGCAGATGCCGGAGCTGGATCGCGCCGCCGATCCGGTGCGCGGCGCCGGCATTTTCCGCGCCCAATGCGCCGATTGCCACGGGGTCTCCGGGGAAGGGGTTCGGCGCAACGGGGCCGATGCCGCGCTCGGTTATGGCGTGCCGCCGCTGTGGGGGGCGGACAGCTTCAATGACGGCGCTGGCATGAGCCGTCTCATGACCTTGGCCAATTTCGCCCATAACAACATGCCCAACGGCACCGACTGGCTGATGCCGCAGCTGAGCCCGCCGGATGCCTGGGACGTGGCGGCCTTCGTCGAATCCCAGTCCCGCCCGGCCCTCGCCGGCCTGGAGCGCGATTTTCCGGACCTGCTGCGAAAGCCGATCGACGCGCCATATGGGCCGTATGCGGACGGCTTTTCCGCCGCCCAGCACAAATACGGCCCCTACGCGCCGATCCGGGCCGAGATCGCCCGGCTGAAGGCGGAAAAGAGCAGCGTGCCCAATCCCAACCTCAAATAGCTCATTTGGGCAGCGGCTCGGCCGAACAGGCGTGCGTCGGGGTCACCTTGAACCAGTCGCCGCACTTGTCGCAGCCGGCGACGCCGAGGCCGAAGCCCACCACGAGGGCGATCTGAAGAAAACGGCGCATGTCGCGCTCCTCAATCCTGCATCGCGGCGCACCATAAAGCAGGGCGCGCCGCTTTCAACCGACAAGGCCGTGCGCGCCGCGTCCGACGGTGCGCCGGCACCTACAGAAAGCTCAGTGGGTCCACATCGATGGCCACCCGGACATTGCCGGTGGGCTTGGGCGCGCTCTCGCGCCAGCCCCTGAGATAGGCGGAAAGATCGAACCCGCGGGGCGAGCGCACCAGCAGCCGCCAGCGATGGCGCCCGCGCAGCAAGGCGAGCGGCGCCTCGGCGGGGCCGAGCACGCGCACGTCGGCATGCAAGGGCGCGCTCGCGGCGAGCCGCCGGGCATGGCCTTCGGCGGCATGGGCTTCGCTCGCCGAAACGATCAGGCTCGCCATGCGGCCGAACGGTGGGAGGTGCGCCTCCTCGCGCGAGGCGATCTCGCTTTCATAGAACGCCGCGCGGTCCCCCAGCATCAGCGCCTTCATCACCGGATGCTCGGGCATATGGGTCTGGATGAAGCCGCGCCCTTCGGTTGAGCCGCGCCCGGCGCGCCCCGCCACCTGATGGACGAGCTGGAAGGTGCGCTCGGCCGCACGCGGGTCGCCATGGCCGAGGCCGACATCGGCATCCACCACCCCCACCAGAGCGAGGCCGGGAAAATTGTGCCCCTTCGCCACCAATTGGGTGCCGACGATGATGTCCACCTCGCCCTTGGCCACCGCGTCGAGTTCCGCCCGCATGCGCTCGACGCCGCCGGACAGATCGCTGGAAAGCACGAGGCTGCGGGCGGCGGGAAACAGGGTCTGCACTTCTTCCTGCAGGCGCTCGACGCCCGGTCCGCAGGGGATCAGGCTGTCCTTGGCGCCGCAGGCCGGGCAGGTGTCGGGGATCGGCGCCTGATAGCCGCAATGATGGCAGGCGAGGCGGCGGCGGAAGCGATGTTCCACCAGCCAGGCCGAGCAGGAGGGGCAGCGCATGCGATGGCCGCACGACCGGCACATGGTGAGCGGGGCATAGCCGCGCCGGTTGAGGAACAGCAGCGCCTGGCCGCCGGCCGCCATGGTGTCGGTAATCTCGGCCTCCAGGCGCGGGGCGATCCAGCGGCCGCGCGGCGGGCCTTCCTTGCGCAGATCGATGGGCGAGAGCCCGGGCACTTTGGCGCCGCCGAACCGCTCCGGCAACGCAAGCCGCTTGTAGCGCCCGCGCCGCGCATTCACCTCGGTCTCGATGGAAGGCGTGGCCGAGGCGAGCACGATCGGGGCTTTCGCCAGCCGCGCGCGCACCACCGCCATGTCGCGGGCGTGATAGGCGACGCCGTCATCCTGCTTATAGGCCGGGTCGTGCTCCTCATCGACGATGGTCAGGCCGAGATCGCGGAACGGCAGGAACAGGGCGGAGCGCGCGCCCGCGACCACGGAAACCTCGCCGCTCGCCACGCCCCGCAGCACCCGTGCCCGGCGTTTTGTGGAAACGCCGGAATGCCATTCCGCCGGCTTCACGCCGAACCTCTTGGTGAAACGGTCCATGAACGCCTGGGTCAGCGCGATCTCGGGCAGCAGGATCAGCGATTGCCGCCCCTCCATGATCGCCTGCGCCACCGCCTCGAAATAGACTTCGGTCTTCCCGGAGCCGGTGACGCCGTCCAGCAGATGCACGCTGAAGCCGCGCGCCGCGACCGCCGCCCGCAGCGCCTGCGCCGCGCCCGCCTGCTCGGGCGAAAGCTCCGGCACGGCATAAGCTGCGTCGGGCGGATAGGCGGCGGGCTCGGGGGGGAGGACGAGGGTTTCCAGCGCCCCGTCATCCACCAATCCATCCACCACTGAAGGCGAGACGCCGGCCTCGCGCGCCGCCTCGCCCTTGCCGCGCACGAAGCCGTCGGCGAGGAAGGCGAGGAGCCGCGCGCGGGCGGCGGTCATGCGCTCCGGGGTGCGGCCGGTTGTGCGCACGCCCACCCGCTCGCGGCCGGGACCGGGGCTTTCGTCATGGCGCAGCGCCATGCGCAGCACCATGCCGCGCGGGGCAAGGGTGTAATCGGCGATCCAATCCACCAGCCGGCGCAATTCCTCTGGCAAGGGGGTGTGGTCGAGCTTGGCCTTGACGCTTTTCAGCTTGGCTTCGTTCACGCCCGCCGCATCGGTGCGGATCGCCCACACGCACCCCACCATGCCGCGCGTGCCAAGCGGCACCTGCACGAGATCGCCCGGCGCGAGCGTGAGCCCATCCGGCACGGCATAGGAATAGGGGGCGTCGAGGCCGAGGGGGAGCAGGACATCGACGAGGCGCGCGGTCATGTTGGTTTTTTGGTCCGAGCGGGCGCAAAGGTCAAAGGGGGAGGGGAGAATGGCCACCGGGTGACGGCGAACCCGCTCCCGCGTCCACGGAAACCACGAAAACGTAGCGCCCACGCCGCTCCGGCCTTGCCTTCGCCATCACGCGCGGCTACCTGCAAGCCATGAAATTCCTCGATCTAGCCAAGATATATGTGCGCTCCGGTGATGGCGGGGCGGGGTGCGTCTCGTTCCGGCGCGAAAAGTTCATCGAATTCGGCGGCCCCAATGGCGGCGACGGCGGGCGCGGCGGCGACGTGTGGGTGGAGTGCGTGGACGGGCTCAACACCCTGATCGACTATCGCTACCAGCAGCATTTCAAGGCCAAGAAGGGCGAGCACGGCATGGGCGCCAACCGCACCGGTGCCAAGGGTGCCGACGTGGTGCTGAAAGTGCCGGCCGGAACCGAGATCCTGGACGACGACGAGGAAACCGTCCTCGCCGACCTCACCGAGGTGGGCCAGCGCATCCGCTTGCTCGCCGGTGGCAATGGCGGGTTCGGCAATGCCCAGTTCAAGACCTCTACCAATCAGGCGCCGCGCCGCGCCAATCCGGGCCTGGAAGGCCAGGAAAAATGGATCTGGCTGCGCCTGAAGCTGATCGCCGACGCCGGCCTCATCGGCCTGCCCAATGCCGGCAAGTCGACGTTTCTCGCCGCGACCACCGCCGCCAAGCCCAAGATCGCCGATTATCCCTTCACCACTTTGCATCCCGGCCTCGGCGTGGTGCGGGTGGATGACCGCGAATTCGTGCTCGCCGACATTCCCGGCTTGATCGAGGGCGCCCACGAGGGGCATGGCATCGGCGACCGGTTCCTCGCCCATATCGAGCGCTGCCGCGCCTTGCTGCATCTGGTGGACGGCACCTGCGAGCATGCCGGCAAGGCCTATAAGACCGTGCGCGCGGAGCTTGCCGCCTATGGCGCCGGCCTCGACGAGAAGCCGGAGATCGTCGCACTCTCCAAGATCGACGCGCTCTCGCCCGAACTGCTCAAGCAGCAAAAGGAGCGCCTCCAGCGCGCGGCGAAGAAGAAGCCGCTCCTGCTCTCCGCCCAGTCCGGCCAGGGCATGCAGGATGCGCTGCGCGTGCTGTTCAAGGTGGTGACCGACGGCCGGGTGGAAGAAGCCGAAGCCGCGCCCAAGCCCGAGTGGCGGCCGTGAGCGGCGCGCGGGCCTTCGCGGGCACAACGCAAGGGAGCCGGTGATGGCGGGGGAACGCTTCGAACGCCATCGCCAGCCCTGGACCTCGGAGGAGATCCAGAAGCTGCATGCCTGCGCCAAGAAGGGCATGTCGCTGAAGGGCATTGCCCAGGCGCTCACGCGCAGCGAGGAATCGGTGAAGATGCGCGCCAAGGCCGACGGCCTCACCATCGCCAAGCTGCGCTGAACGCTCACGGCGTTTGGTGCGGGGCAGCGTCGCCGTTCCGCCTCTGGCCCGAAGAGCCGGCTTGGGATATCTCAGGCGGCTCCCGCCCCTGCGCCGCCGACGGGGATGCCCGGCCTGCGGCTGAAGTGAAGACCCGATCCGTGAGCTCTGCCGTTCCCTCCCTCGCCGATTTCCGCCGCATCGTCATCAAGGTGGGCTCGGCCCTGCTGGTGGATTCCGCGCGCGGAAAAGTCCGCCTGCCGTGGCTCACCTCGCTGGCCGAGGACATCGGCGCGCTGCATGCCGAGGGCAAGGACGTGCTGGTGGTCTCCTCGGGCGCCATCGCGCTCGGGCGCACCGTGCTCGGCCTGCCGCGCGGCGCCTTGAAGCTGGAGGACAGCCAGGCCGCCGCCGCCGTGGGCCAGATCGCGCTCGCCCGCACCTGGTCGGAAATCCTCGCCCACGAGAATGTCACCGCCGGCCAGATCCTGCTGACGCTGGGCGACACCGAGGAGCGGCGGCGGTATTTGAATGCCCGCTCCACCCTGGGGCGGCTGCTGGAGTATCGCGCGGTTCCCGTCATCAACGAGAACGACACGGTGGCCACCAGCGAAATCCGCTATGGCGACAACGACCGCCTCGCGGCGCGCGTCGCCACCATGGCGAGCGCGGATCTGCTGGTGCTGCTGTCCGATATCGACGGGCTTTATACCGCCCCGCCGGCGCAGGATCCGGAGGCGCGCCATATTGCCGTGGTGCAGCGCATCACCGCCGAGATCGAGGGCATGGCGGGCGCCGCCGGCTCGGAACTCTCGCGCGGCGGCATGCGCACCAAGATCGAGGCCGGCAAGATCGCCACCTCCGCCGGCACCCATATGGTGATCGCCTCAGGCCATGTGAAAAATCCGCTGCGCGCGATCCTGGAGGGCGGGCGCTGCACCTGGTTCCTCAGCGGCGCCACACCGGCCCGGGCGCGCAAGGCCTGGATCGGCGGCGCGCTGGAGCCGCGCGGCATCCTGCATCTGGACGAGGGGGCGGTGGCGGCCTTGCGGCGTGGCGCGAGCCTGCTGCCGGCTGGCGTCACGCGGGTGGAAGGCCTGTTCGAGCGCGGCGACGCGGTGCTGCTGCGCGGCCCGGATGGCGGCGAGATCGGGCGTGGGCTGGTGGCCTATGACAGCGACCATGCCGAGCGCATCATCGGCCGCGCCAGCGCCGAAATCGAAGCCATCCTCGGCTTCCAGGGCCGCCTGGAACTGGTGCATCGCGACGACATGGCGGTGGGCGCGGAATAGGCGCCTGCAGTCTCGGCCCTAGAGCCGGATCCGCCTCTATTCAATAAGTGAGAGGGCGATTCACCGCCCATATGGAACCACCAAGTGGTTGCATATGGGCGGATCGCGCTCTAGCGCGGGTAGGGCACCGTCACGTGGCGCCCGCCCGCCACCCCCACGACAACGGCCGGTCCGCCGGCATCCTGCGCCAGCTTGAAATTGCTGGTGGCGGCATCGGCCAGGGGCACGCGCTTCAGCACGTGCGGCCCGCCGGCAAAGGAAAGGAACAGCAGGCTGCGGCGATCGAAGGACGGGAGCGCGAGATCGGCGATGCCGTCGCCGTCGAAATCGGCGACCACCGACATCCCCTGCTGGTTCGATCCCGCCGCATGATTGGAGACGCCCGCTAATGCGGCGATTTCCTTCAGCGCGCCGCCCGAAAGGGTGAACACCCGCAGCTGGCCCACCGCGTGAGGCTGCTGCACATAAGCGACATCGAGCCGGCCGTCGCCGTTGAAATCCGCGATCCCGGCCGGGTTCAGCCAGCGGTGGGGACCCCCGGTGCTCGGCGATTGGGCGATGATGGCGAGTTGCCCGCCCCGTTGCGCGATCACCACCAGGGAGGTGCCCTGCCGCGCGGAGGTGCGCACCAGGAGGATCTCGTCGCTGCCATCGCTGTCGAGATCGGCGAGGCGGGGGATGCGGTCCTCGAACACCTCGTCCTCCGGCAGAACCAGCTTGAGGGTGCGCCCGTCGGTGAGGCGCACCACGAGGCTCGCGGCCTCGTAGTCCGCGCCCAGAACGAAATGGCGATAACGCCCGGTCGGATCGGCCAGAGAGGCCTCCGCGATGTTTTTCTCCCCGTGCGCCACCTGGCCGACCACGGCGGGTGCGTTCGGGGGTGTGGCATGGACCGGGCCGGCAGCGGCCAGGAGGGCAAGAAGCTGCATCCAGGAGCGCAAGCTTGTCATGCGGAGCAGACCCGATGGGAGCCGCGATGCGCGCGACATGGCCAAGCCCTAGCATGGCGGCGGCGGGCGTTCGCTCACATCTGTGGGAGGCGGGCGCGCAGGGAGCCCTTGCGTTAGGGGCTGTCGCCACGCACATAGGGCATGCTAATGAAACGCAGTCCCACGCCGCGTGTGAGGCCGGGATATTGCGTGTTCCGTCCGTGAGTTGAAGCCATGTCCACGTCCAGCGCCGCCCGAGTGAACGCCCCCGCGATCGCCGATCGTGCGGTGCCGCCGGTGGATATCGCCGGTACCCTGCTGGACATGGGCAAGCGCGCCCGCGCCGCCGCGCGCATTCTTGCGGTGGCGGACGCGGAAACCAAATCACGCGCGCTCCTGGCCTCTGCCCGCGCCATCCGTGCCGCCACGGGCGAAATCCTCGCCGCCAATGCGGATGATCTGGTGCGCGCGCGGGCCGATGGCATGTCCGCCGCGTTCCAGGACCGCCTTGCCCTCACCGAGGCACGGGTCGAGGCGATCGCCGCCGGCATCGAGGCGGTGGCCGCCTTGCCCGACCCCGTGGGCAAGGTCACCGAACGCTGGACCCGCCCCAACGGCCTCATCATCGAGCGCGTGCGCACGCCGCTTGGGGTCATCGGCGTGATCTATGAGAGCCGGCCCAATGTCACCGCCGATGCGGCGGCGCTGTGCGTGCGCGCCGGCAATGCCGTGGTGCTGCGCGGCGGCTCCGATAGCCTCGGGTCGAGCGGCGCCATTCATAAGGCGTTCGTCGCCGGGCTCGTGGACGCCGGCCTGCCGGCGGATGCGGTGCAGTTCGTGCCGTTCGCGGATCGCGGTGCGGTGGGCGAAATGCTCAAGGGCCTCGGCGGAAACCTGGACGTGATCGTGCCGCGCGGCGGCAAGGGCCTGGTGGCGCGGGTGCAGAGCGAAGCGCGGGTTCCCGTGTTCGCCCATCTCGACGGCATCGTCCATGTCTATGTCCACGCCCCCGCCGATCTCGCCATGGCGAAGAGCGTGCTGCTGAACGCCAAGATGCGCCGCACCGGCATTTGCGGCGCCGCCGAGACGCTGCTGGTGGACGAAGCGAGCGCGCCGACCCATCTCAAGCCGCTCATCCAGATGCTGCTCGATGCCGGCTGCGAAGTGCGCGGCGACGCGGCGGCGCAGGCGGCCGATGCGCGCGTTTTGCCGGCAAACGATGCCGATTGGGACACGGAATATGAGGATGCCATCATCTCCGTGAAGGTTGTGGCGGGGCTGGACGACGCCATCGCCCATATCGAGGGGCATGGCTCGCACCACACCGATTCCATCATCACGCAAGACGAAGACGCGGCGCGCCAATTCCTGGCCGAGGTGGATTCGGCGATCGTGATGCACAATGCCTCCACCCAGTTCGCCGACGGCGGCGAGTTCGGCTTCGGCGCCGAAATCGGCATCGCCACGGGGCGCATGCATGCGCGCGGCCCGGTGGGGGCGGAGCAGCTGACCTCGTTCAAATATCGCGTGCACGGGGCAGGGCAGACCCGTCCGTGACCTGCATGACACGCGCGCGCGCTCCGGAAGCATCGCCGGCCGCGCCGCTCGGCGAACGCGCCGCCACGCGCCTGCCACTGGCCACGGCGGGCATGCGCATCGGCCTGTTCGGCGGCAGTTTCAATCCCGCCCACGGCGCGCATCGCGCCGCCAGCCTGCTGGCGCTGCGGCGGTTGGGGCTGGACCGCGTGTGGTGGCTGGTGACGCCCGGCAATCCCTTGAAAGATAATCGCAATCTTCCCTCGCTCGCGGCCCGGGTGGCCTATGCGCGCACCATGGCGCACCATCCCCTGATCGATGTGACGGGCATCGAGGCGCGGCTCGGCACGCGCTACAGCTACGAGACGGTGGCGGCGCTGCGGGCGCGCCTGCCGCAGGTGCGATTCGTGTGGCTGATGGGGGCGGACAATCTCGCTCATTTCAGCCGCTGGCAGCGTTGGCGGGATCTTGCGAACCTCTTGCCCATCGCCGTGGTGGACCGCATGGGCGACAGCCTCGCCGCCACGGCCTCGCTGGGGGCGCAGGCGCTGGGCCGATTCCGCATCGACGAGAGCGACGCGGCCATTCTGCCGACCCTCGATCCGCCCGCCTGGGTGTTTCTCCACGGGATGAAATCTCCCGTTTCCTCAACGGGAATTCGCGCTGCACAACAGGCCGCCGAATGGCCGGCGCGCGGGGCGCTTGGCCACAAGTCTTGATTTTTCGTTGATTTGAGCGCATTTTGACCCTGTGGCCTCAGGGTTCGGCATCGCCTGCCCCAGGAGTCCGCATCAATTTTCGAGAGGATTTGGACCACTGTCCACGACGGCTCTCATGGCGGCCGCCCCCAACCCGGCGCCCGCATCGATTTCCGAAGCGCCCGACGCTGAGGAAGTCCTCGCCCTCGTTACCGCCCAGCTGGACGACGACAAGTCGGAAGACATCGTCTCCATTGACCTGCGGGGCAAAACATCGATCGCCGACTATATGGTGGTGGCGTCCGGCCGCTCGCAGCGGCACGTCGGCGGCATCTCCGAGCACCTCATCGAGGCGCTGAAGGCGGCTGGTGTGCGCGACGTGCGGGTCGAAGGCCAGCCGGCCTGCGACTGGGTGCTCATCGACGCCGGGGATGTGATCATTCACGTCTTCCAGCCCGAGGTTCGCAGCTTCTATTCCATTGAGAAGATGTGGTCCGGGACCGCGCGCGCCTGATGGCGCGCGGCGTTTCCCGCTCGGGCTGAAGGCGCGGTGCGCATTTCGCTGGTATGCATCGGCCGGCTGAAAGCCGGGGCCGAACGGGATCTTGTGACACGTTATGTCGAGCGGGCGCGGGCCAGCGGCCGCGCGCTCGGGCTCGTCGGCTTCGAGACCCTGGAATTTTCCGAATCCGCCGCGCGCCGCGCGGAGGACCGCATGAATGAGGAAGGCGCAGCCTTGCTCGCCGCGATCCCGCACGGGGCCATGGCCGTGGTGCTCGATCCGCGCGGCCGCTCGCTCACCAGCGAGGATTTCGCCACCCGCATCCAGACCGCCCGCGACAGCGGTACCGCCGCCTTGTGCCTTATCATCGGCGGGGCGGACGGGCTGGCCGAATCGCTGCGCGCGCGGGCCCAGCTGATGCTGGCGTTCGGCGCCGCCACCTTTCCCCACCAATTGGTGCGGGTGATGCTGGCCGAGCAGCTCTATCGCGCCACCACCATCCTCTCCGGCCACCCCTACCACCGCGCCTGAACTGGCACTTCCGAGCTTAACGCGCCGAGCTTGGCGCGCCCGAGCTTGGCGCGCCCGAGCTTGGCGCGGCTGCGTCAGGGCGCGTGAGCGCGCCCGGGCGTGTTCCCTGCGCTTGGTGTCGGCGTGCGGTTTCCGGCGCACCCGCTGTGTCCGGGGCGAAGCTGTGCGATGGTTTACACATCCTCAACTTCGCGTGCTTAAGTCTGCGTTCATGATGTTTCGCGCCGGGCCCTTCTTCTGCGTGGTGGCGGTCGGCTTTGCGCTGGCGCAGGCCGGGCCCGCGCGTGGCCAGGCGTCATCCCCCGGATCCAGCGCGCCGGTGCCGGTGCCGCGCGCCGCCCGGCCGGTGCCGCGCCCGCCAACGGTCGATACCGAGGCGCTGCAGAACGACCTGCGCCGCAACGCCGCCTTCCAGGCCCAGCTTCAGGCCGATCTTGCCAGCGCCACCGGCGACCGGGGCAAGCTCTCGCAGATGCTGGTGGACACCACCACCCATATCCGCGAGGTCGAGCAGAAGCTGACCGACGTGGAAAGCCGCATGGCCGAGCTGGACCGCAGCCGCTCGACGCTCGCCGCGTCGCTGATGAGCCGGCGCGAGGTTCTGGCGGACGTGCTCGCCGCCCTGGTCCGCATGGGCCGCAATCCGCCGCCGGCCCTGCTGATGCGCCCCGACGACGCGCTCGATGCGGTGCGCTCGGCGATCCTGCTCGGCGCCCTGCTGCCGGAAATGCGGGTGGAGGCGGAAACCCTCGCCGCGGATCTCGCCGAAATGAACCGGGTGCGAACCGAATTGACCCGCGCGCGCGACACGCTCGCTACCTTGCGCAGCTCGCTCGGCGAGGATCGCGCCCGCATCGCCGCGCTGGTGACCGAGCGCCAGCGGCGCCAGGCGGAGAGCGGGACCGCCCAGCCGGGCGACAAGGCGCAGGCGGAAACCCTCGCCAAGGCCAGCGGCGACGTGCACGATCTCGTGACCCGCCTGGAAACCGAAGTGGCGCCCGCCGCGCGCGCCGCCGATGCGGCCCGCACCGTGCCACAGGATGCCGCTGCGGCAGGAGGGGCAGGCAAGACCCAGGTGGCGGCGCTGACCAACCCGGCCCGGCTCGCCCCGGCGATCGCCTTCAGCGAGGCCAAAGGCTTGCTGCCATTGCCGGTTGCCGGGGTGCGGCTGCGCGGATTCGGCGCGCCGGACGGGCTCGGCAGCACGGAAAAGGGGCTGACAATGGCCACCCGGGCGGGCGCGCAAGTCGCGGCCCCGAGCGATGGCTGGGTGGTGTATGCTGGGCCGTTCCGCTCCTACGGCCAACTCTTGATCATAAATGCCGGCGGAGGCTACCATATTCTCATGGCGGGAATGGAACGCATCACCGTGGACCTCGGGCAGTTCGTTCTGACCGGAGAACCCGTGGCGGTGATGGGAAACGGTCCCCTGGCGGCGAATTCGGCCTCGGGACAGCCCCATTTATATGTCGAATTCCGTAAGGACGGAATTTCAATCGATCCCGCCCCCTGGTGGGCGGCAACGGACAGTCAGAAGGTGCGCGGATGATGCGTCGTACGTCTCTATTTCTCTTTGGCGTTGCGGCCGGCGCCCTGGTAGCCGTCGCGGCGACCCAACCAGGTATGCTTTCGAGCATGACCGCGCAGGCGGCGGCTTCCGACACCTACCGCCAGCTCAACCTGTTCGGTGACGTGTTCGAGCGCGTGCGCTCCGATTATGTCGAGAAGCCCGACGATTCCAAGCTCGTGGAAAGCGCCATCAACGGCATGCTCCAGGGGCTGGATCCGCACTCGTCCTACATGGACGCGAAGAGCTTCCGCGACATGCAGGTGCAGACCCGCGGCGAGTTCGGCGGCCTCGGCATCGAGGTCACCATGGAAGACGGCCTCGTGAAGGTCATCGCCCCCATCGACGATACCCCGGCCGCCAAGGCGGGCGTGCAGGCGGGCGACATCATCACCAAGCTCGACGACGACCAGGTGCAGGGCCTCACCCTGAACCAGGCGGTCGAGAAGATGCGCGGCGCCGTCAACACGCCGATTCGCCTCACCATCGCGCGCAAGGGCCAGGACAAGCCGATCGAGATCAAGGTGGTGCGCGATACCATCAAGATCCGCGCGGTGCGTTCGCGCATCGAGAATGGCGACATCGCCTATCTGCGCATCACCTCGTTCAACGAGCAGACCTTCGACAATCTGAAGAAGGCGATCGAGGACACCACCGCCCAGATCGGCCCCGACAAGATCAAGGGCTATATCGTCGACCTGCGCAACAATCCCGGTGGCCTGCTCGACCAGGCGATCGCGGTGTCGGATGCGTTCCTGGAGAAGGGCGAGATTGTCTCCACCCGCGGCCGCAATGCCGACGAGACCCAGCGCTTCAACGCGCGTGGCGGCGACCTGACCAAGGGCAAGCCGGTGATCGTGCTGACCAACGGCGGCTCCGCCTCGGCCTCGGAAATCGTTGCCGGCGCCCTCCAGGACCACAAGCGCGCGACCATTCTCGGCTCGCGCAGCTTCGGCAAGGGATCGGTGCAGACCATCATCCCGCTCGGCGGCAATGGCGCGCTGCGGCTCACCACGGCGCGCTATTACACGCCGTCGGGCCGCTCGATCCAGGCCAAGGGCATCGAGCCGGACATCATCCTGATCCAGGATCTGCCGGACGACCAGAAGGCCAAGCTCGGCGCCGCCGCCGGCGACACCACGCGCGGGGAGGCCTCGCTGAAGGGCCATCTGAAGAACGGCGACGACGAGCAGGCGGGTTCGCCCTCCTACGTCCCGGCCGATCCGAAGGACGATACCCAGCTGAAGATGGCGGTGGAGCTGCTGGAGGGCACGATCAAGAACGCCGCCTTCCCGCCCAATCCGAACAAGACCACCTCCGCCAATTGAGGCGAATCCGGGCGGTCCGCCCTCACGGCCCGCCCAAGCGTCGAAGACCCGCCGGTTTTGCCGGCGGGTCTTTTTTTGCCGGAAAAAGAGTGTTTCTATTTTGCATCGCACGCGCGGCGCGATGGCTTGCCGGCGATGCATTTTGTGGGCAAAGCTGCGGTATAAAAGGAAAATTTCTGCCCTAAGGGCAGGGAATTGCGGGCTTCGCGGGGCTGCGGTGCGTCAATGCGGCACTGTGCCCTTCACTCGGTCGTGTTGCCGCTTCGCAAAGCCTGTGTTAGGCAACCCCGACTTCCGGGGACCGGCCTTGCCGGCGTTTCGGGGGTGAGCATCGATATTCCCAACAGATCAAGGGTTTGGGTCTCCAATCGCGCGGATCGCGCGGCGGAGGTTGCGGACCCGAGAGAGGCGCGGGTGGCGGAGACGATCGTGTCAGGCATGGCGGGGCGCTATGCGACCGCACTGTTCGAATTGGCGAACGAGGCGGGAACCCTCGACGCCGTGAAGGCAGACCTCGGCACGTTGTCGGGCCTGATCGCGGAGAATGCCGACCTCGGCCGTCTCGTGCGCAGCCCGGTCTTCGGCGCCGAGGAGCAATCCCGCGCGATGGCCGCCGTGATGCAGAGCATCGGCATCACCGGCATCACCGCGAATTTCGTCAAGCTCGTGGCCAGCAACCGCCGCCTGTTCGCGCTGCCGACCATGATTTCCGGTTTCAACGCTCTCGTCGCCGCCCATCGCGGCGAGGTGACGGCGCAGGTGACTGCCGCCGAGCCGCTGAGCGACACCCACATCGCCGCGCTCAAGGAAGCGCTGGCTCAAAAGACCGGCAAGGACGTGAGCCTCGACGTGATCGTCGACCCGTCCATCATCGGTGGTCTGATCGTGAAGCTCGGCTCGCGCATGGTCGATGCTTCTTTGAAGACCAAACTCAATTCTATCCGGCATGCGATGAAAGAGGTCCGCTGATGGACATTCGAGCCGCTGAAATCTCTGCCATCCTGAAAGAGCAGATCCAGAATTTCGGCCAGGAGGCGGAAGTCTCGGAGGTCGGTCAGGTTCTCTCCGTGGGCGACGGCATTGCGCGCGCTTATGGTCTCGACAACGTCCAGGCGGGCGAGATGGTCGAGTTCGAGAACGGCACGCGCGGCATGGCGCTGAACCTCGAAATCGACAATGTCGGTATCGTGATCTTCGGCTCCGACCGCGAGATCAAGGAAGGCCAGACCGTCAAGCGCACCGGCGCCATCGTGGACGTGCCGGTCGGCAAGGGTCTGCTGGGCCGCGTCGTGGACGCGCTGGGCAATCCGATCGACGGCAAGGGCCCGATCGAATACACCGAGCGCCGCCGCGTGGACGTGAAGGCGCCGGGCATCATCCCCCGCAAGTCGGTGCATGAGCCCATGCAGACCGGCCTGAAGGCCATCGACGCGCTGATCCCGGTCGGCCGCGGCCAGCGCGAGCTGATCATCGGCGATCGCCAGACCGGCAAGACCGCCGTCGCGCTCGACACCATTCTCAACCAGAAGCCCATCAACATGGGCACGGACGAGAAGGCCAAGCTCTATTGCGTCTATGTGGCGGTGGGCCAGAAGCGCTCCACGGTCGCCCAGTTCGTGAAGGTGCTGGAAGAGCAGGGCGCGCTGGAATATTCCATCATCGTCGCCGCCACCGCCTCCGACCCGGCCCCCATGCAGTTCCTGGCGCCGTTCTCCGGCACCGCCATGGGCGAGTTCTTCCGCGACAACGGCATGCACGCTCTGATCGTCCATGACGATCTGTCCAAGCAGGCGGTCGCCTATCGCCAGATGTCGCTGCTGCTGCGCCGCCCGCCGGGCCGCGAAGCCTATCCCGGCGACGTGTTCTATCTCCACTCGCGCCTGCTGGAGCGCGCGGCCAAGCTGAACGACGCCAATGGCGCCGGCTCGCTGACCGCCCTGCCGGTGATCGAGACCCAGGCCAACGACGTGTCGGCCTATATCCCGACCAACGTGATCTCCATCACCGACGGCCAGATCTTCCTGGAATCCGACCTGTTCTACCAGCTCGACGCCTCCACTCAGAAGCTGCTGAACCGCGGCGCGCGCCTGACGGAACTGCTGAAGCAGGGCCAGTTCTCGCCGCTGAAGGTCGAAGAGCAGGTGGTTGTGATCTTCGCCGGCACCAACGGCTATCTGGACCCGCTGCCGGTCTCCAAGGTCCGCGAGTTCGAGGCCGGCCTGCTGCTGGCGCTGCGCTCGCAGCACCAGGACATCCTCGACACCATTCGCACCTCCAAGGAAATGTCCAAGGAGACCCAGGAGAAGCTCACGAAGGCCATCGAGGCCTTTTCCAAGAGCTTTTCCTGAGCCTTTCCTCGAGATTGATGGACGGGCGCAATGGCGAGCCTGAAAGAACTTAGAAACCGGATCGCCTCGGTCAAGGCGACGCAGAAGATCACCAAGGCGATGCAGATGGTCGCCGCGGCGAAGCTGCGTCGCGCCCAGACCATGGCGGAGGCCGCGCGCCCGTTCGCCGAGCGCATGGATGCCGTGCTCGGCAACCTGGCGTCCGGCGTCACGGTCAGCGCCGACACGCCCCTCCTCCTCGCGGGTACGGGCAAGGACGAAAAGCATCTGCTGCTCGTCTGCACCTCCGAGCGCGGCCTGTGCGGCGCCTTCAACACCCAGATCGTGCGCTTTGCGCGCGAGCGGGCCTATGCCCTGATGGCCCAGGGGAAGGACGTGAAGTTCTTCTGCGTCGGCCGCAAGGGCTATGACCAGCTGCGCCGCACCTTCCCGAACCAGATCGTCGAGCTGGTGGACCTGCGGGCGGTGCGCACGCTCGGCTTCGTGAATGCCCAGGACATCGCGGAAAAGATCATCGCCCGTTTCAACGCGGGTGAGTTCGACGTCTGCACCCTGTTCTTCTCGCACTTCAAGTCGGTGATCTCGCAGATCCCGACCGCGCAGCAGCTCATCCCCGCCACCTTTGAAGAGAAGGCCGGCGAGGCGAGCACCTATGATTACGAGCCGGACGAGGGCGAAATCCTCGCCGACCTGCTGCCGCGCAACCTTGCGGTGCAGGTGTTCCGCGCCCTGCTGGAAAATCAGGCGTCCTTCTATGGCTCGCAGATGAGCGCCATGGACAATGCCACCCGCAACGCGGGCGAGATGATCAAGAAGCAGACCCTCATCTACAACCGCACGCGCCAGGCCATGATCACGAAGGAACTCATCGAGATCATCTCCGGCGCAGAAGCGCTCTGACGGCAGCGCGGTCGAGACACAAGGACGACGAACTATGGCCAATCCCACCGGACGCATCTCTCAGGTCATCGGCGCCGTCGTCGACGTGCAGTTCGACGGCCACCTGCCGGCAATCCTCAACGCGCTCGAGACCACCAACCAGGGCAACCGGCTGGTGCTCGAAGTGGCCCAGCATCTCGGCGAGAACACCGTGCGCACCATCGCCATGGATTCCACCGAAGGTCTGGTGCGCGGCCAGCCGGTGACCGATACCGGCGCCCCGATCCAGGTGCCGGTGGGCGAAGCCACCCTCGGCCGCATCATGAACGTCATCGGCGAGCCGGTGGACGAACTGGGCCCGATCGTCGGCGAGATGGTCCGCGCCATCCACCAGGAAGCCCCGAGCTACGCCGAGCAATCCACCGAAGCCGAGATCCTGGTGACGGGCATCAAGGTGGTGGACCTGCTGGCGCCTTACTCCAAGGGCGGCAAGATCGGCCTGTTCGGCGGCGCCGGCGTCGGCAAGACCGTGCTCATCATGGAGCTGATCAACAATATCGCGAAGGCGCACGGCGGCTATTCCGTGTTCGCCGGCGTGGGTGAGCGCACCCGCGAGGGCAACGATCTCTATTACGAGATGATCGAGTCCAAGGTGAACGTGGATCCGCACGAGCATGACGGCTCGGCCGCCGGCTCCAAGTGCGCCCTGGTCTATGGCCAGATGAACGAGCCCCCGGGCGCCCGTGCCCGCGTCGCGCTCACCGGCCTGACCGTCGCCGAGCATTTCCGCGACCAGGGCCAGGACGTGCTGTTCTTCGTCGACAACATCTTCCGCTTCACCCAGGCCGGCTCGGAAGTGTCGGCTCTGCTCGGCCGCATTCCCTCGGCGGTGGGCTATCAGCCCACGCTGGCGACCGACATGGGCGCGCTGCAGGAGCGCATCACCACCACCACCAAGGGCTCGATCACCTCGGTGCAGGCCATCTACGTGCCCGCCGACGATCTGACCGACCGGTGGATCCGTTGGACTCCACCTCGCGCATTCTCTCCCCGCTGGTGATCGGCGACGAGCATTACAACGTCGCCCGTCAGGTCCAGCAGACCCTTCAGCGCTACAAGTCGCTCCAGGACATCATCGCCATTCTCGGCATGGACGAACTGAGCGAAGAAGATAAGCTGGTGGTGTCGCGCGCCCGCAAGATCGAGCGCTTCCTCAGCCAGCCGTTCCATGTGGCCGAAGTGTTCACCGGCTCGCCCGGCAAGCTGGTCGACCTCGCCGACACCATCAAAGGCTTCAAGGGCCTGGTGGAAGGCAAGTACGACCATCTGCCGGAAGGCGCCTTCTACATGGTGGGCACCATCGAGGAAGCCGTCGAGAAGGGTAAGAAGATGGCGGCCGCCGCCGCCTGATTTTAACTGCCGGAGCCTGCGGGCCTGAAGGTTGAGAGAGGCCGATCCCACCTCCGCACACGCGGATACGGGGTCGGCATCGCACGCATCAAAGGCCCGCGCGGTCGGAGACACACAGATGGCCACCTTCCCCTTTGAGCTTGTCTCGCCCGAGAAGCTGCTCTTTTCCGGCCAGGTGCAGGAAGTGGGCGTGCCCGGTAGCGAAGGCGATTTCGGCGTCATGGCCGGCCACGCGCCGTTCATCGCCACCCTGCGTCCCGGCATCCTGACCATTCACGCCGACGGTGGCGCCAAGCGCCTGTTCGTGCGCGGCGGTTTTGCCGAGGTGAACCCCACCGGCCTCACCGTGCTCGCCGAGCGCGCGGTTCCGGTGGAAGAGATCAAGCCGGAGATGCTGCGCCAGCTGATCAAGGACGCGCAGGAAGACATCGCAGGTGCTGGACATTCTGGTGCCGGGCGAAGCGCCGCTGCCGCACTGAGGCTTGGCGTCCGGTATCGGCCGGTTCGATCAGAAAAATAAGCAGAGGCCGGGCAGACGCCCGGCCTTTTCTCTTTCAGCCAGCCCTTCTTGGATTTGCACGGTTGATCCAGGCACCTTTGCCCCAGCGCGCAACGCGCGCGCTGGGGGCCATGTGGCGCGCGGGGCGGCGTGCGAGCCACGCGCATCGCGTCGAACCACGCCCTCGGCCATGTCTCAGGATACCCGCGCCGCGCCGTCGCTCAGGGCACCGCGAAGCGGCGGAAATCGTGGATGACGCGCTCATAGACCGGGCGCTTGAAGGGCACCACCAGCTCGGCCGTGCGCTCCAGGCTCTCCCAGCGCCAATGGGCGAATTCGGGATTGTGCTGGCCGCCGCCGGGCTTGAGAATGTCGATCTCGCCGTCCACGCCAGTGAAGCGCAATGCGAACCAGCGCTGCGTCTGCCCGCGATAGCGGCCCTTCCAGGCCTGGCCGGCGATACGGCCGGGAAGGTCGTAATTCAGCCAGTCCTCGACCTCTCCGAGCCGGACGACGGAGCGGATGGAGGTTTCCTCGTACAATTCCCGCAGCGCCGCCGCGAATGGCTCTTCGCCCCCGTCGATACCGCCCTGCGGCATCTGCCAGGAATGCTCCATATCCACATGCTCCGGGCCGCCGGAGCGCTGGCCCATGAACACCTGGCCAGCCGCGTTGAACACGGCGAGGCCCACGCATCGACGATAGGGCAGGTCTTCCTGGCGTTTCATGGTGCACCTCGTATGGCCGCCGCTTGGGGCATGTTCGCACCCTGCTTAGCAAATCCGCTTCGTCCGCGGGCGCGGCGCGGCGGCCGGACCGCGCGGAAAAACCGCGCAGCGCCGGCCCACCGGGCGCAGATGGGATCAGTGGGCGCGCATGCCGCTCGGCAGGGCGCTCGCGGCCCAGGCCCGCAGCGACACCCAGGTGCGCCGGTCGAGCAGGAAGCGATCCACCGGAACCGAGGCGGCCAGTGCCTTCACGCGGCACAGGCCGGCGCCGCACCATTGGAAGGCGCACTTTTCCAGCACCCGCCGCGAGGCCGGATTGACCACCCGGGCGGCCCCGGCGATCTGCGCGATCGCGGTTTCGGAAAAGGCATAGTCGATGACGGCGCGGGCGGCCTCGGTGGCGATGCCGCGGCCCCAGAAGGGTTCGCCGATCCAATAGCCGAGCTCGGGCGCGGGCTCGCCGGGACGGCGGGCGAACCCGCACATGCCGACCAGCACGAGCGCGCCTTCCTGCTTCAGGAGCACGGCGAAGGTTGCGGCCTCCTCGCCCTGCGGCGCATTGGCGATGAAGCTCAAGGCGTCGGCGGCGCGATAGGGATGGGGCAGGTTCGCGGTCATTTCCGCGATACGGCGGCTGTTGGCCAGCGCCGCGATGGCGTCCACGTCCTCGATCTTGGGCGCGCGCAGCACGAGGCGCGCGGTCTCGAGGACGGGAATACAGCTTTCCTGCAGCGCAACTCCGGGTGGCGTCTCGATGATGGTCATGGCGGGCTCCAGGCCAAGGCAAAAGAAAACCGGGGAGACGTGCCCGTCTCCCCGGTTTATCGGAGCCCCAGCTTCCTGGTTCAGGCTCCCTCCGGTTCGACGAGACCGGCGGGATCCTGCATTTTCAGGTCTCGCCGGTTATTCAGCCGCCTCAAGGGCGGGGGTAGCGACAACGGATACGAACGTGCGGTCGTTGGCTTTGGTGCGGAACTCGACGCGGCCTTCAATAAGCGCGAACAAGGTATGGTCCTTGCCCATGCCGACGTTGAGGCCGGGATGCCATTTGGTGCCGCGTTGACGCACGATAATGTTGCCGGGAATGACTTCCTGGCCGCCGAAGCGCTTCACGCCAAGGCGACGGCCGTCGGAATCGCGGCCGTTGCGGGACGAACCGCCTGCTTTCTTATGAGCCATTTGCGCTCTCCGTTCTCAGATCAAGCTTCGGCCGAGGCCTGTTCGGCCGGCGCAGCTTGGGTTGCGGGGACGACGGCCTTGCCGTCGGTGCCGAGAATCTCGGTGATGCGCACGACGGTGAGGTCGGCGCGGAAGCCGCGCTTGCGGCGCGAGTTCTGCCGGCGACGCTTCTTGAACGCGATCACCTTGTCGCCGCGGGTCTGCTCGACCACTTCCACGGTAACGGAGGCGCCGTCCACGAGCGGGGCACCGATCACGGTGGTCTCGCCTGCCAGCATGAGCACGGGGAGCGACAGGATCTGGCCGGCTTCGGCGTCGATGATCTTGTCGACCGTGATGACGTCGTGTGGGGCGACGCGGTACTGCTTGCCGCCCGTCTTGATGACCGCGAACATCTTTGTCTCGCTTTCGTGTTCCACCCGCCTCGAAGGGAGGGCTTCTTTCGGTCGATTGGGAATATGGGCGCAAAGGCCCACGCGAAGCGGCTCGTGTACCCTTTGCCGGGTCGGTTTGTCAATGCGCCGGCCGGCGCAAAAACGCGGAACCGTGCCGGTTTGCGTCCGGCGGCGTGGTGTCTTAACCCTGCGCTTGGAACATCTCCAAGCGGGTTGCAAACGCAGGTCCGCCGCCCCGATAAGCCAGGCTCGATTCGCAAGGGTCCCATCATGCACGACAAGCAGGCCGAAATTCCGGACGGCATGCCCGCCATCCGCACCATTGCGATGCCGGCGGATACCAATCCGAGCGGCGATATTTTCGGCGGCTGGCTGATGTCGCAGATGGATCTGGCGGCCGGCAACATCGCCGCCCGCCGCGCCCGCGGCCGGTGCGCGACCGTGGCGGTGGAGGCCATCACCTTTCTCGGCCCGGTGTTCGTGGGCGACGAGGTGAGCCTGTTCGCGAACATCCTGTCGGTGGGCCGCACCTCCGGCGACGCGGCCTGAGGCGCGCGCCGCATTTGCAACCGCAGCCTCGGGCCCGGTGGCAGCGGATGACGTGGAAAGGCTGCGCGGGGCGTCTTGTGCTTGTTTCCCGGCTCGGCTAGAAGCGCAGAACCACAAACGGGCGCGGCGCGCCCGTGCCCCGGATGGAGAGGTGGCAGAGTGGTCGAATGCACCGCACTCGAAATGCGGCATACGGGCAACCGTATCGGGGGTTCAAATCCCTCCCTCTCCGCCACTTCCTAAGGTAAGCCGCTGATATTAAAGGCTTATCTCTTTGTGTCGCAACTTCTCCCCACATTCTGAATATGCTGCTCTCGCGTGCGCGCGAGGCCATGATCTCAAGTCCATGAAGACGTTCGGCGCCTTGCGATGAGCGAGCAAGCTCGCGTCTCTTGGGAATCTAGCCACACGCGCCCGTTCTTATGAGTATAGCGGGCACATCGCAGTCCGCGGGCCGTTGAGGTTAAATATTCGAGCGAAAATCTTGGTCTGATTTGAATCAAAAGCCTCCCCTTGGCGCAAATTAATCGACAAAAGGACGGTATCACGCCAGGTGGGAGGGGTAAGCGCACGCCGCCCGTGGACCCTCGGAGAGCGCCGCGCGGTTAAGGGCCACCCTTTCAGGCACAGTTTGATAGAGCTGCCTCTGTCTCTCTGGGGAGGCCAAGGTTCTTATATCTATTATTACTCTAAATCATACCGATTGCGAGGGAGTGTCTGTTTCCTTAAGTATCGAACGATCCAGAATGAGATGAGTTTACCAGATTTCAATGACGCTGGCACCTTCTATGTCCTCTGATCTGATGCTGGCCTACATGCACCAGAAGCAACCCGCGACGATACAGGACAAGCACGCCTACCTGCTTCGCCTCGCCGGCAACATCGCCATCGACCTTCTGCGGCGGGAACGGCGCCACGCCTCCCGGTGCATCAGCGATGACAGCGTGCTGCGCGAGATCGCCGACCAGACCCCGTCCCCCGAAGCCTATGCCCTGCACCGCGACGAGCTGCGCGCGCTGGTGCGCGCGCTCATGGCGCTGCCCGCAAAACCGCGCACCGCGTTGCTGCTCAACCGATGCGACGGTCTCTCCCATTCGGAAATCGCTACACGCCTCTGCGTGTCCCAAAGTATGGTGGCGAAATATCTGGCCCAGGCGCTGCGTCATTGCCGCGACAGCCTGCGGGCGCTCTAAACCATCAAGCCCGTGACCGATGCGTGTTTCGCGCCACCCACCCCGAGCGGATATCGCCCTCAGCGACCAGGCCATCGACTGGGTGGTGCGCCTGCATTCCGGCGTGGCCGGCACGCCTGAGTGGGACGGCTTCCTGGCCTGGCGCGCGCTGAGCCCGGCGCACGAGGCCGCGGCGCAGGAAGCCGAAGCCTTGTGGGATGGGCTCGGTACCGCCGGCGTGCGGGTGCGCGCGGAGGGGAAGACGGGGCGCGGCCGGATAACCCGCCGCGCCTTCATGGCCGGCGGCGTCGTCGCCGCCTTCGGGCTCGCCGCCACGGCGTCCGGCCCGCTCCGCCGGCGTATGCTGGCCGACTATTCCAGCGGGGTGGGCGAAGCGCGCGAAGTGATGCTGCCCGACGGCTCGCGGGCCTGGCTGAACTCCAGCACCGCCTTGGCGCTGGACTATTCCGGCCCGCGCCGCGGCATCAGGCTGCTGGAAGGCCAGGCGCTGTTCACGGTGATGCCCGACCCCGCCCGACCCTTCGTCGTCGCTGCCGCCAATGGCTGGACACGGGCCGTGGGCACGGTGTTCGACGTGGACATGCGCGCGGACAGCGTCGCGGTCACCGTGGTGGAAGGCGTTGTGGCGGTGGGCATCGACGGAGGACCGCCGGACGGCACGACGATGCGGGCCGACCAGACCGTGCGATACGGCCGCGGCGGCATCACCACCCCCCAAAGCGTCGATGCCACCATGGCGACCGCCTGGCGGCGCGGGAAGCTGATCTTCAACCGGCGCCCGCTGGAAGACGTGGTCAGCGAGCTTCGGCGGCACACCCACGCCCAGATCGTAATCGCGGGCAGCAGCCTGAAGGCTCTGGAGGTGACCGGCGTGTTCGATCTCAACGATCCGCAATCGGTGCTGGAGACCATCGAGCAGACCCTGCCGGTGCGCGTGCTGCGCTTGCCGCTGCTGAACGTCATCCTCTGACCCGCCTAGCGCTGAAGAAAATTCGCGCCCGGCGCTGCAAGTTCCTCGCGCTCGTTTCGTCCTTGCTTCTGAAGCGCATGTCGGCTGCGTGCCGCGCGCCGCTGAAGAGGAGCTTTGCAGATGGGTGGGGGACGCGCGCGGGCGGCGGGACGGATGAACTGGCTGGCATCGGTGGCAATGACCCTTGTCTTGGGCGCCGTGCTGCCGGCGCCGGCACGCGCGCAGGGCTCGCCGCCGGCGGCCATATCGTTCAACATCCCAGCCCAGGATCTCGGCACGGCGCTCACCGCCTTCGCCGACAAGGCCGGGCTGCGGCTGCTGTTCCCGTCTGACCTCGTGGCCGGACACAGAAGCCCCGGCCTGAGTGGCGCCTATACGCCGGACGCGGCGATCGCACGCCTGCTCCAGGGCACCGGCCTCCTCTATCGCTTCACGCGCAGCAACACCGTGACCATCAGCGCGCCCAATCTGGGCGGGGCGGACGCGGACGGCGCCATCGCGCTTGGGACCATCGACATCAACAGCGGCGCCGACGACCAGCAGATCGTGGCGCTCGCCACCAGCGCCGGCACCAAGACGCGCACGCCCATCATCGACATTCCCCAATCGGTGAGCGTGATCACCCGCCAGGAAATGGACCAGCGCGGCGCGCAGGATTTCAACGCGGCCGTGGCCTACACCCCCGGCGTTCGGGTGGTGGACTATCCCGGCGGTCAGGGCATGCCGGACATCTATATGCGCGGCTTCCGCGCCATCAACCAGGCCGCCTATTATCGCGACGGCCTGCGCCTTCGTGGACGCCATCACCAAGCGGCCGACCGCCAGTCCCCTCCACGAGATCGAACTCCTCGGCGGCAGCTTTGACCGTCTGCAGGGCGCGTTCGACTTCGGCGGCCCGGCGACGGCCGATGGCACCTGGCTCTATCGCCTCACCGGCCTGTTCCGCGACAGCGACACCCAGATCGACTTCTCGCCCGACAACCGCATCTATTTCGCGCCCGCCGTCACCTGGCAGCCGAATGCGCAGACCAGCCTCACCGTGCTCACCTCCTACCAGAAGACGGAAAAGGGCGGCTCCGAGCAGAGCCTGCCCATGGCCAACACCATCTTCAACACCGGGCCGAGGATCTCGCCGAGCCTCTATCTCGGCGCGCCCGGCTTCACCGACTGGACGGTGGAGACATCCTCCGTCGGCTATGAGTTCAAGCACGAATTCGACAGCGGCTGGCGCTTCCAGCAGAACGCCCGCTATTCCCACTCGGAGGTGGACTACAATTCCAGTTGGGGCTCGGACGCGACGCTGGCGGTGGTGGACGGGCAGTACATCAATGTGGGCGTGCAGCTGAGGCCGAAGACGGCGGACAGCGCCCTCATCGACAACCGGCTGACCGGGAATTTCAATACCGGCCCCGTCGCGCACGAACTGCTGTTCGGCGTGGACGGCGGCTATTACAATTCCACCGAGACCCGCACCAATTCCACCAATTACAACGCCATCAGCATCTTCGCCCCCAATTACGCCTTCGCCTACACGTTCGGCCTGCCCTGGTCGGACACGCAGAGCAAGCTGATGCAGATCGGCGCCTATGCGCAGGACCAGATGACGCTCGGCAACTGGCTGCTGACGCTGAGCGGGCGGCAGGACTGGGTGCGCAACGAGGAATATAATTTCAATTCCCGCACCCTGCTGGCGGATTACGGCTTCACCGATACCGAGGCCATCGCCAACGACTCCGCCTTCACCTGGCGGGCGGGGCTCGGCTACAAGTTCGACAACGGCCTGATGCCCTATGCCAGCTATTCCACCTCGTTCCTGCCGCAGGCGGGCACGGATTTTAAGGGCAACGCCTTCCAGCCCACCACGGGCGACCAGTATGAGGCCGGCATCAAGTTCGAGCCGGCCGGCTTCCGGGGGCTGTTCACGGCCTCGGTGTTCCAGATCACGCAGCAGAATGTGCTGACCAACGACCCGATCAATTCCGGCTATTCCATCCAGGACGGAGAAGTGCGGGTGCGCGGCCTCGAACTGGAGGCCAAGGCGCAGGTCACCGCCAATGTGGACGTGGTCGCCTCCTACACCTATCTCGATGCCGAGGTGACCAAGGACAATCCCAACGAATACGGGACCAGCAAGGTGGGCACGGCTCCCTCCGGCGTGCCGGAGAATTCGGCCGCGCTGTGGGCCTATTACACCTTCCGCGACGGCCCGCTGAGTGGCCTCGGCCTCGGCGCCGGCGTGCGCTATGTGGGCAGTTCCTATGCGGTGATGGAAACGGTCTCCGGCGCGCAGGTGAGCGTGCCCGGCTACACGCTGCTGGATGCCGCGCTGAAATATGACCTCGGCGCGCTGGACAAGCGGCTGAAGGGCGCGACCTTCGCCATCTCCGGCACCAACCTGCTGGACACGGACTATTACACGCCGGGCTTCTACTGGAACTCGGTCATCTACGGCACGCGCCGCACCGTCTACGGTACGCTGGCCTATCGCTGGTGATGCCCGGCTCCCGGTTCGTCTCCCCGAAGGCGAACGCCGCATCCCACCCGGCCGGCCGCACCTGGAAGGTTCGGCCGGTGCTGGTGCTGATGCATCGGTGCATCGGTCTCACGACGGCCGTGTTCCTCACGCTCGCGGGGCTGACAGGCAGCGTGATCGCGTTCAACCGCGAACTGGACGCGTTGCTCAATCCCGCCTTCTACACCGCCGCCGCGAAAGGCCCCATGCTGTCGCCCGAGGCGTTGGCGGCGAAGGTCGAGGCGCGCGACCCGCTCTTGTCGGTGTGGTCCGTAAGTCTTGAGCCCATGCCGGGTGGCGCGGTGGAATTGCGTGCCATGGCGCGGGAGGGGGAGCCGTCGGCGGACTGGTTCAGCCTCGATCCCGTGAGCGGGGAGATCCTTGGCGCGCGCGTCTGGGGGGCCTGCTGCCTTTCACGCGCGCACCTCATCCCCTTCCTCTACACGTTCCACCACAGCCTGAGCCTGCCGGGCGCCCTGGGCGTGCTGGTCATGGGCATCGTGGCGCTCTTCTGGCTGCTCGACGGCTTCATCGGCGCGGCGCTGACATTTCCCCTCGGCCGTCCCTTTTTCCGCAAATGGCGCACCGCCTTCACCATCAAGGGCGGCAGCGCCTTCCGCCTGAACCTCGACTGGCATCGCGCCGCCGGCCTTTGGCTGTTCGCGGTGCTCATGGTGCTGGCCGTATCCTCCATCGCCATGAACCTGCGCACGCAGGTGTTCGAGCCCGTGGTCCGGCTTTTTTCGCCGCTCACGCCGACGCCCTTCGCAGACCCTGCGCCGCCGCAGCCGCTGCAGCGGCGCCTTTCCTATGACGAGGTGCTGGAACGGGCGCAGGCGGAGGCGCACGCACGCGGCTGGGACCTGCCGCCGACCTATATCTTCTATTCGCCGGCCTTCGGTCTGTTCGGCGTCAGGTTCGGCAGCGGCGAGGATATGATGACGAGCCCCTGGCTCTATCTCGACGGCCGCACCGCCGCGCCCATCGCAGAGGTGATCCCGGGCGCGGGAACGGCGGGCGACACCTTCCTCCAGCTTCAGTTTCCCATTCATAGCGGCCGGATCGCCGGCCTGCCGGGGCGCATCCTCATCGCTGTCATGGGGCTCGTGGTGGCCGGCCTGTCGATCACCGGCGTCGCCATATGGTGGATCAAGCGCGCGGCGCGTCGAAACCGGCGGGGCGGACAGTTCCGGACGCCGTCCGGCGGCGCTGGCGCGTGAGCATGAGTCCCGTTCGCGCGGGCCGGTGAAGGGGGCGATGTGGGCCTGGGGATAGGGGATCATGCGTCCGGCCCCTCACCTGGCCATCCGCAACCGGACCTTTGGAAGGTCCGACATGGGCAGATTCTCTCGTCCCCCACCTTGTAAATTTTTGCATCAAGCCACTGCACCCCTCGGCGCAACCAGGCGGGCTCCCAATGTGGGTCTGCAAGCCTAAACGTAGCCTCGGCTGCTGCATCTCATGGTGGGTCAGCAAGGCGACTCAGAGCGCAGCAACGGCTGGAATCGTGCGTCCAGGGACTTCCTTTTAGCTCAAAAGAAAGGCGCAGTGCGGCTCCTTCATCGTATCCCATGGGGCGCAGCAAAGGCCCGGCAAGGGCTGCGGTGATGACAAATGTCAAATAGCTCGAGCCCGCGCAGGGCGCCTGAAAGCCCGAACGCCATCCCGCAACCGTGCCACGGCGCAATTCGGAGCCAAGCTCCGGGTGAAGAGGATGCAAGTGGGCTTTCTTTCCCAAGATGCGATCCCTCAAGATATAGGCGCCTTTATGCCAACCACTGATCGCCGTGCTTTCGACGATTGGGCAATCCTCTACAGACAGAACCCGCCTGAGATCCTCAAGCCAGTCGGTATCAACTGGAAGCTTTGCTCCATGAGCGACCAGCATTCGTTTGGCGGGCCGCGAGTGCGACGAAGCCGGCAGTCTGGATGCCGGCGCCCCTCGCAGTGCCGATGTCCCGCGCGATCCGCGGCGGTGCAACGAAGGTACTGAAGCATGCAGCGCCATAAAGGGTGATCGCCGCCACATAGAAGAACAGCCTGCAAACGGCGAGCGCCGTGGCCGGAGCGATCACGGGCCTACGGTGAACGGGTAGGAACCGTGGGTGGCGTGGCCGTTCTTCGAGAGCGCATGCCATTCAACGGTATATTTGCCGGCGGAAAGCGGGGCGTTCAGGGGAACGCTCATCTGCTTGTCGTCGCCGGGCGCGAGCACGGGAGTGCCGGTCGGGATGGCGCGGCCGTCCGCGCCCTTGAGGGCGGCGCCGCTGAGAGAGATCGCAAGCCCCTCGGAGAAGCCGAGGGAAAGGCTCGTCGGCGAGGCCGCCACCATGCCATTGGCGGCCGGCGTCTCCGTCATGAGATGGGCATGGGCAAAGGCGCCGGTGGCGGTCAGCAGGCAGGTGGCGAGGGTGAGCCCAGGGATAAGGAAACGCTTCATGTTCCGGATCCTCTACGACGGGAGGCTTTTGCGAAAGGCCGGGAACCTGCCGTCTCGCTGTGTCGACTTCGGGAATGGGAGCCATACGGCCAGGACATGTTGATCGCCGAGGCCGCGTGGGGGCCGCGTGATTGCGGCCCCCACCGGATCGCCCGCTCAGTAGGTCGCGGCCGGATTGACCTGCCAGATTTCGTCGACCAGCTTGCCGTCGCGATAGAGCAGCACGTAGCGCACCTTCACCGTGTTCTTGCCGGCGAAGGTCACGTCGACGCTCACCGTGCCCCCCTTGGGATTGGCCGCTTCTGCGGTTGCGGCGACGGTGGCCTTCTGGGCGCCCTGGGCGGCGAAGAATTTCGACCAGACTTCCTTGATCTTGCCCGGCTGGCTGTAGGTGCCGTCGAGCGGGCCCCCGACCCAGTGCAGGGTCGCGGTGGGGCCGTAAGCCGCCGTCACCGCGGCGAGGTCGGCGCCGGCAATGGCGTCGATGCGGGACTTGGCAAGGTCTTCGGCGGGTCCCGCCAGGGCGGCTGAGCTGGACGCGGCGACGAGGGCGAGGGTAGCGGCGAGGGCTGAAAGGCGCATGTGCGGGGATCTCCAAATGTAGCCTGCACATGGGGAGACTCGCTCCGCGCCGATTTATTCCCTTGGTATGCGCATGTTTTTCCCTTTGCGCCGCACGGCATGGACGCGGGCGATCCGATGCGAAGAACCGGAGAAAATTCGTGCCGGGCCGGTCATGACCACTGAAATACCCGAATGATTGCTCGGCCTTCTGCCGGCGGATGCGCCCTCGCGGTCGCTGTCGTTCGCCTGAGAGGGGCTCAGCCGCATAATCGCGGGCCGTCGGCCGTCTGGTCCTCACGGCAGGAGCGCCCCTCGAAGGGGGCGAAGCCCCGCGCCACCTTACATACGCTCGTGCGCCGGGTGTGGTGGCGCGCGAGTGCACACGCGCGGCAAGGGGGCCATTCGAAGCCCTTCATGGGTCCGGAGCGCCCGCGGCGCCGCACCGTCAGGCCCTGAACGACTTCGCCAGCGCTTCCGATCCGCGGGCGAGAATGCCCGCGTCGGAGCCGACGGCGGTGAACACGCACCCGGCCTCGATGTAGCGCCGCGCCAGGGTCTGGTCGCTGGTGAGAATGCCGGCCCGGTTTCCCGCGGCGCCGATCCGCCTGATGAGATCCTCGATCATGGTGACCACGGCCTCGTTGTTCTGGTCGCCGAGATAGCCGGTGGCGGCGGAGAGATCGCCGGGCCCGACGAACAGCCCGTCCACGCCCGGCACGGCGGCGATGGCTTCGAGATTGCGCATGCCCTCTTGCGATTCGATCTGCACCAGCACGCAGATTTCCTCATGGGCGCGCTGGTAATAATCCTTCACTCTTCCGAAGCGCGAGGCGCGCGAGGCGGCCGCGAAGCCGCGCACGCCGTGGGGCGGATAGCGCGTGTGGGCCACCGCCGCCGCCGCCTGTTCGGCGGTGTCGATCATCGGAATGAGGAAGGTCTGAACGCCGGCGTCGAGATAGCGCTTGACCAGGGTCTGGTCGCTCACCGGCGGACGCACGATGGGATGGGCGGCATTTTCCATGCAGGCCTGGAGCTGGGAGAACACCATGGGGAGCTCGTTCGGCGAATGCTCGGTGTCGAGCAACAGCCAGTCGAACCCCGATCCGGCGATGATCTCGACCGTGATGTGGCTCGCAAGGCTGCTCCAGAGGCCGATCTGTTGCTGGCCGGCATAGATGCCGCGCTTGAACATATTGATGGGCAGTTCCACGGTTTTATCCTCGGGTCAGAAGATGTCGGGCTCGCCGGCGGGACTGTCGAACGAGGTTTCCAGGAAATCGAAGTCGCAGCCCACGTGGGCCTGGCCGATGTGGCGGGAGACCATCCAGCCATAGCCGCGCTCGAAGCGCGGTGGCGGGGGCACGAAGCCGGCCCGCCGGCGCGCCAGGGCCTCCGGGGCCACCAGCATGTCGATGGACCGCGCCGCGACGTCGATGCGGACCTCATCGCCCCTGCGCAGCAAGGCGAGCGGTCCGCCGACAAAGCTCTCGGGCAAGACATGCAGAAAGGGCGATCACCGGCTTTCCGCCCCAGTCCTGCGGGTCGTATCCCATCTGCATCGCGCGGGAGCGATGGCCGAAGCCGCGGGCGCCAGCCAGCGGGCGCTGCGGAGGGTTTCAGGGGACTTGCGGTGCGGCGTGATGGGGCCAGCCTTGTGTGGAAGGGCGGTGGCGCGATGTGCCGGCGCGCCAGGTGGCTCCGGCAGGTCTTGCGGCGAAGGGTGCGCACGGGCGGATGCGCCGGGCGGACCCATGAAATGTCCGCGATCCGTGTCCTCATGGCATCCTCCGAGCCGGCGGGCCTTGTGGTTCCGTGTGGCGTGTCGCGGGGATCGGCTCATCCCCGATTCAGGGCTTTCGCGCGCAGGGCCGAAATGGTCGTGCTGGGAGAGATCGCCTCGATATCGAGCTTCACGTGGATGACCGCGGCATTGCGTGAGGCGAAGGCGGCTTCCATGACCGGGATCGCGTCCCGGTCGTCGGCGAGGGTGAAGCCATCGGCGCCGAACGCGCGGGCATAAGCGGCGAAATCGGGATTGCGTAGGTCGGTGCCGAACACCCGGCCGGGAAATTCGCGCTCCTGGTGCATGCGGATGGTGCCGTAGGTGCCGTTGTCGATCACGAACACTTTCGGCGCGAGGCCATATTGCATGGCGGTCGCCAATTCCTGCCCGGTCATCAGGAAATCGCCGTCGCCGGCGAAGCACAGAGCGGTGCGGCCGGGATTGAGCCGCGCCGCCGCGATCGCCGCCGGAAAGCCATAGCCCATGGTTCCGGAAATCGGGGCAAGCTGGGTGCCAAAGGCGGGGTGCCGGTAGAAGCGATGCAGCCAGATGGAGAAATTCCCGGCGCCGCTGCACATCACCGTGTCGGCGGGAAGATGCTGCCGCAGCCAGTGCAGGATCGTGCTCATCTGCACCGGCCCGGGCACGTGAGGCAGCGGCTCGGACCAGGCGAGATAATCCGCATGCGCCGCCTCCCGCCAGGCCCGCCGGCGGGTGTCGGCCGGCGCCTCCAGATCGTCCAGCGCCGTCGCGAACGCCGCCGGGGTGGCGTTGATCGCAAGGGTGGGCTGGATCACGCGGCCCAGTTCCTCGACGCCGGCATGCACATGCACGAAGGGGACGCCGGGGTTGGGAATGGGGATCAGGCTATAGCCCTGGGTCGGCATTTCGGAGAGGCGGGCGCCGAAGGCGAGGAGCAGGTCGGCATCCTTGACGCGCTGCACGAGCTTGGGATTGGCGCCCGGCCCGAGGTCCCCGGCATAGGCCGCATGTTGGTTGGGAAACAGCATCTGCCGGCGGAAGCTGGCGGCGACGGGAATATCGAAGCGTTCGGCGAAGCGCACCAGCGCAGCCACCGCCTGTTCGTTCCAGCGCGAGCCGCCAACGATCGCAAACGGCCGTTCCGCCGCCGCGATGAGTTCGCCGAGCTTTGCCATGTCGCTGCGCGCCGGCGCGATCTCCAGGGGCACGAAGGCGGGTACGTCCTCGACCATCACCTGGTCGTCGAGCATGTCGTCGGGCAGCGTCAGCACCACCGGACCCGGCCGCCCCTGCGTCGCCACCCGCACCGCGCGGGCGACGAATTCCGGGATGCGGGCCGCATCGTCAATTTCGATCACCAGCTTTGCCATGGTGCCGAACACGGCGCGCGGGTCGATCTCCTGGAACGCCTCGCGATGGCGGAAGCCGCGCGAGATCTGTCCCGAAATCAGGATCATCGGCGTCGAATCCTGCTGCGCTACATGAACGCCCGCGCTGGCATTGGTCATGCCCGGGCCGCGCGTGACGAAGCACAGGCCGGGCAGGCCCGTGAGCTTGCCCGCCGCCTCGGCCATGAAGGCGGCCCCGCTTTCCTGGCGGCACACGACGAAATCGATGCGCGAATCCGCCAGCGCGTCGAGCACGGGCAGATAGCTTTCCCCCGGCACGCCGAAGGCGTGGCGCAGCCCGTGACCTTCGAGCGCATCGACGAGAACTTGAGATGCCGCACGGGCGCGGCTGGAAGGCTTGTGCATGATATGCCCTTGGACTGCGATGAACCCGCCCCTGGCGAGTGATGTTAATAAAGATGCCGGGGCGCGGCGAGCCTGTCGGGTCCAGCTCGCCGGATCCTTGGTCCGCGGTCGGCGCGATTCGATATATGTGGTCACGCCGGGGCAGAGCGTCTAAACGATGGGCCAATATCGTTCCAGCTGCGTCCCCCACCCATGATCATCGCATCCCCCAACGACTATCGCGCCGCCGCAAGGCGCAAGCTCCCGCGCTTCCTGTTCGATTATGTCGACGGCGGCGCCTATGCCGAGTGGACCTTGGCCCACAATGTCTTGGACCTCCAAGGCATCAGCCTGCGGCAACGCGTGCTCAAGAATGTCGAGAAGCTCAGCCTGGAAACCGTGCTGTTCGGGCAGCCGTGCGCCATGCCGGTCATCCTGGCTCCGGTCGGGCTGGCGGGCATGCTCGCGCGTCGCGGCGAACTGCAGGCGGCCCGGGCAGCGGCGGCCAAGGGCATCCCCATGACCCTCTCCACGGTCTCGGTCTGCCCGCTCGAGGACGTGGTGCCGGCGAGCCCGAGGGTGCCGTGGTTCCAGCTCTATGTCCTGAAGGACCGCGGCTTCATGCGCAATGCGCTGGAGCGGGCGCAGGCGCTCGGGGTCACCACCCTGGTCTTCACCGTCGACATGCCGACGCCGGGGGCGCGCTATCGCGACCCGCATTCCGGCATGTCGGGGCCGTTCGGCCCGCAGCGGCGCATGCTCCAGGCCATGTTCAAGCCGAGCTGGGCGTATGATGTCGGCCTGATGGGCACGCCCCATGATCTCGGCAACGTGTCGAAATATCTCGGCAAGCCGACCGGCCTTGCCGATTATATGGGCTGGATCGGAGCGAATTTCGACCCCTCCATCAGCTGGTCCGATCTCGAATGGATCCGCGATTTCTGGCGCGGCCCCATCATCATCAAGGGGATCCTCGACCCTGAGGATGCACGCGATGCGGTGACGTTCGGGGCAAGCGGCATCGTGGTGTCGAACCACGGCGGCCGGCAGCTCGACGGGGCGCTCTCAAGCGCCCGGGCGCTGCCCCCCATCGCCGATGCGGTGGGCGGCGAACTCACCGTCCTTGCCGATGGCGGCATCCGTTCGGGCCTCGATGTGGTGCGCATGCTGGCGCTGGGCGCGAAGGGCGTGCTGCTCGGCCGCGCCTTCGCCTATGCCTTGGCGTGCGGCGGGCAGGCGGGCGTGGAGAATCTGCTCGATATCGTCGCGAAGGAAATGCGCGTGGCGATGACCCTGACGGGCGTGGAACAGGTGTCGCAGATCGACGGCTCGATCCTGGCCAAGCTCTGAGGCCGGCGCCGCTCGCCGTCCCGATCCGGGGCGCGACGCCGGTCAGTGCTGAAGGATCTTCGAGAGGAACAGGCGGGCGCGCTCGCTGCGGGGGTGGGCGAAGAAATCCTCCGTGGGGGCGTCCTCCACGATCTCGCCCGCATCCATGAAGATGACCCGGTGCGCCACCTTGCGGGCGAAGCCCATCTCGTGCGTGACCACCATCATGGTCATGCCCTCCTTCGCCAGTTCCACCATCACGTCGAGCACCTCGTTGATCATTTCCGGATCGAGCGCGGAGGTCGGCTCGTCGAACAGCATGCACACGGGGTCCATCACCAGCGCGCGGGCGATGGCGACGCGCTGCTGCTGGCCGCCGGACAACTGGCCGGGATATTTCTCCGCATGATCCTTGAGGCCCACCCGGTCGAGCAGCCGCATGGCTTTTTCCATGGCCTCCTCGCGCGAGCGCCCGAGCACCTTCTGTTGGCCAAGGCACAGATTGTCGGTGATGCGCAGATGGGGAAACAGCTCGAAATGCTGGAACACCATGCCCACCCGCGCCCGCAGCTTGGGCAGGTTGGTCTTGGGCGAGGTGACCTCGACCCGGTCCACGACGATTTCCCCGCCCTGAATCGGCTCCAGCGCATTGATGGTCTTGATCAGGGTCGACTTGCCGGAGCCCGACGGCCCGCAGACCACCACCACCTCGCCGGGCTCCACGCTGGTGGTGCAGTCCTTCAAGGCCTGGAAGTGCGTGCCGTACCATTTGTTGACGTTGCGGATGGAGATCATGGGCATGGGACGAACCTGCAATGGGCTCAACGCGCGATGGCGATGCGGGCCTGAAGCCGCTTCACGAGCATGGAGGCGGTGAGCGATATGATGAAATAGACCGCGGCGGCAAACAGGTACATTTCCGTCAACCGGCCGTCGCGCTGGCCCACCTTGGAGGCCGCGCCGAGAAAATCGGTGATGGAAAGCACGTAGACGAGCGACGTATCCTGAAACAACACGATCATCTGCGTGAAGATGACCGGAAGCATGTTTCTAAAGGCCTGCGGCAGGACCACGTACCGCATCATTTGTGAATAAGTAAGGCCGATGGCATAGCCCGCCGCCACCTGTCCGCGCGGGATCGACTGGATGCCGGCGCGCATGATCTCGGAGAAATAGGCGGCTTCGAAGAGCGTGAAGGTGATGATGGTGGAAGAGAGCGCCCCCACCTGGATCGGCCGGTCCGCCTGCAGGATCCACTGGCCGATATAGGGCATCAGGAAATAGAACAGGAAGATCACCAGCACCAGCGGCAGCGCCCGCATCACGTTCACATAGCTGGCCGCGAGCGCCGGCAGCACCGGCAGGGAGGACAGCCGCGCCATGGCGATGAGCGTGCCGAGCAGCACCCCGCCGATGGTCGCGATCGCCGTCAGCGTCAGCGTGAAGGTCATGCCCTCCCGGAACAGATAGGGCAGGGAGCGGGCGATGATGTTGAAGTCGAAATCGCTGAACACGCTCATTTCCCCGCGTTGAAGCCGGGAACCGACACGCGCCGCTCCAGCATCCGCATGCCGATGGTCACCACCGCGTTCAGCAGCAGATAGATCACGGTCGCCGCCGTGAAGGCCTCGAATACCTGGAATGAGAATTCCTGCATGGCGCGTGCGCTGCCGGTCAGTTCCATGAGGCCGATGGTCAGCGCGACCGAGCTGTTCTTGATGGTGTTCAGGAATTCGGAGGTGAGCGGCGGCAGCATGATCCGGTACGCCATGGGCAGGAGAATATAGCGATAGGTCTGCGCGGTCGTGAGGCCGATGGCGGTCCCCGCCATGCGCTGGCCGCGCGGCAAGGTATTGATGCCGGCGCTGACCTGCATTGCGACCCGCGAGGACATGTAGAAGCCAATCCCCACCACCGCCGTGAGGAACGGGCCGTAGCGCAATTGCTTCACAAAGGTGCCCCAGTCGTGGGGGAGCATTTCGGGAATGACGAAGAACCACAGGAACAGCTGGACCAGAAGCGGAATGTTGCGGAACAGCTCGACATAGGCATCGCCCAGGCGCGCCAGCCACTTGAAGGGCAAGGTGCGCGCCACGCCCACCAGGGAGCCGAACACCAGCGCCACCAGCCACGCGCAGACCGACGTGGCGATGGTCCATTTCAGGCCGTCCATCAGCATGTCGAAATAGGTTCCGTTGCCGTCCGGCGACGGTGCCCAGAGGATGGCCCAGTTCCAGTGGTAATCCACGCGCACCTCGCTTGAGCAGGTCTTCAAGGGCGCGGCGAAAACGCAGGCGCCGCGCGGTCGGCTGGGATTGAGCCATCCCAGCCGACCGGGGGAACAGGCAAACTCAGTAAGCGGCGGGATCGCCGCTGTCGGTGGGATTGGCGAACGCCTTCTTCAACGGCGCGCTGATGGTCACGTTCAGGTTGAGGTTCTTCGGCGGGATCGGCGACTGGAACCACTTCGTGTAGATGGTCATGATCTCCGGGCTCTTGTAGAGCGCGGCGGTGGCCCCATCGACCACCGTCTTGAACGCCGGATCGTCGCGGCGCAGCATGATGCCGTAGGGCTCCGGCTTGGAGAAGGCATCCTCCGAAATCACATAAGCGGACGGATCTTTCGCGCCGGCGACGAGGCTGGAGAGCAGGATGTCGTCCATCACGAAGGCCACCGCGCGGTCCGTCTCCACCATCAGGAAGGCTTCGGCGTGGTCTTTGGCGGGTATGATGTTGATGTTGAGTTTGCGCTCGGTGTTCGCCTCATTGAGCTGCTTGATGTTGGTGGTGCCTGAAGTGGACACCACAGTCTTGCCCGCGAGATCGGCGATCGACTTGATGTTGCTGGATTTCTTCGAGACGAACCGGCTCGCGGTCAGATAATGGGTGTTGGTGAATGCGACCTGCTTCTGGCGGTCGGCATTGTTGGTGGTGGAGCCGCATTCCAGATCCACCGTGCCGTTAGCGATCAGCGGGATGCGGGTGGCCGAGGTGACGGGGGTATAGGCGACGTCCAGCTTGTCGAGCTTCAGCTCTTTCTTCACCGTCGCGACGACCTTGGCGCAGATGTCCATGGCGAAGCCCACCGGCTTCTGATTGTCGTCGAGATAGGAGAAGGGAATGGAGGATTCGCGATAGCCGATCGTGATCGTCCCGGTGTCCTTGATCTTCTTGAGGGTCCCCGTGAGTTCCTGCGCCCCCGCTGGTAACGACAGGAACGCGGTGAAACAGCCGGCGATCAAGATTTTGCTGACGTTCATGTCATTCTCCTTTGGTGGGTGGGAACCAGGCGCCCGGCGAAAACATGGACGCGTCTGCCTGATAAAAGGGCACGCTGATCGGATGGGCGCAATCGTGGCGTGCCGCACGCAGCCTATTTCCCATTTGTATGCGACCCCGGCGGGCACGCGCGATGCTACCGCAGTCTTTGCGGAAATCGAGTGCCTTCCCATGCACGCCCCGTGCCGGACGCCGGGGGCATCGCCCGGGGTGGATCGCGCCAGACGGCGCGGGCGGTTCGGGGGCAAAGGCCGGGGATGGATTTTTGCGAAGCGCGTGGGGGTCAATCGAGACGCGTGGCGCCGGTCAATCGCGACGCGTGGTGCGTGACGCGTGGCGCGTGGCGCGCGCCCGCGGCCGGGGCAGGGTTAAAATGGGGCACCGTAAAGAAAGCGCGCCCCCCTTCGCGGGCGGCGCCTTTCATAGACCCTGGGTGAGCCGCCGGGATCTGGCGCGGGACGCGCAGATCATCATCCACTCGGCCTGTTCGTCCGCGGACAGCACGAAGTCCTGGGGGTCCTTGATGTCTTCTGGGGGGCCGCGATGCCTTCGAGGAATTGCGTTTTGCAAACCCCGCAGGTCCCGGCCTCGCATGAACTGTCGGCCTGTCGCCATCGAGACCGCGCGCCCGGATCGCCGCGAGAATGGATTGGCCGGGATGCACCGGGACGATCGTCCCGCTCGAGGCCAGATCGATCTCAAATCCCGGTGAAATGCGACCGACCCGGCCTACGCCAAGGCGTTGGCTTGTTCCAGAAAGGCGAGCCGTTGGCTCAATAGAGGCCCACGTTCACATTGTTCGCGGGACGGGCCGCGTTCGCGGGGGTCGTGCCGGGCTTGGGGGCGGGCCGCGTCTTCTTCTTCGGCACCGCAGGCGCAAGGGCGGCAACCACCTTCGGCGCCCCCGGCTTGTTCATCGCGATCAGTTCCGAGACGGTGACGAACTTGTAGCCCTTCGCGATCAGCGCATCGAGCACGCGCGGCATCGCGGCCACGGTTGTGGCGTGGATGTCGTGCGCCAGGATGATGGCGCCGGGGCGCACCTGCTTCATCACCTGATCATAGATGCTCTGGGCGTCGCGGATCTTCCAGTCCAGCGGGTCCACCGACCAGAAGATCATGGTGACGCCGTACTTCTGCACCAGATGCTGCTGGAGCGCGGGCGTCATGGCGCCGTAGGGCGGGCGCACATACAGCGGCTTCTTGCCGATCGCGGCCTCGATTGCCGCCGATGTATCCTCGATCTGCTTGTCGGCCGCGGCGAGGGTCAGCTTCGGCAGCTGGGGATGGTTCCACGAATGGTTGCCAATCTCGTTGCCGCCGGCCGCGACCGCGCGCACCACGTCCGGATAGGCCGCGGCATTGGTGCCGAGCATGAAGAACGTCGCCTTGATGTTCCGCGCCTCGAGTATTTTCAGCAGCTTCGGCGTGGTCTCGGGATTGGGGCCGTCATCGAACGTGATGGCGATATAGGGGCCGTCGACTTCCATGGAGCGGTAGGCGGAGGGGGGCGGCACCGGCGCGGCGGGCGCGAAAACCGGGGCGGCGGCCAAGGGCGCCGTGCCATTCTGCGCCGTGCCATTCTGCGCCGTGCCACCCGGCAGGGCGGTTGCGGACTGCGGAACGCCAGCAGCCGGGGCAGCGGCGCCGACAGGCGGGATCGGCGGCAGGGCCGGCAGCGAAGCGCGAGCCTGGGCCACCACGGTCGCCGGGGCCAGAGCATTGGCCTGCGGTAGCGCGGGAAGCACCGGCGTCGCGGTGGTCGTGATCGAGCCCGTGGTGATCGGCGCCGATACAGCTGCCGCGGGCGCCGCCGCCTGAGCGGACGGCGCGGACGTGAGCATCTGGCTGGCGGCGAACCCGAGACCGAGCGCGCCAGTAGCAACGAGTGCGGACAATGCCAAAAGCCGTTTCACGGCGCCGACTTTCTAAGTTGGAAGATCTTTATCGTAGCCCAATGTCGCTCTTCTTGTGTGGATAAATCGTGAAGCGCAAGAGGCCGCGTTGTGTCGGCCTTTGGCTTAGCTTTGGTGCCGGCCTGGAAATTCAGCCGGCGTGCCGCCTCGGCGGGACAAATGATATTCGTTGCAAATGCTTGCTTTTCCGATGCCGCGGGCCGTCGGCGCGCGGCCGGATGCGCATTTGGCGCGCACCGGACGCTGCGTCATGGCGCCGCTCTGGCATGCAAGGCGTGTGGGTCTCTGTGCGTCAGGATCGGGCGTGCGCCGTTAAGGCACGCGTTTTTTCTCCAGCTTTCGCGCCAGGGTGCGGCGGTGCATGCCCAGCCGCCGCGCGGCCTCGGAAATGTTGAAATCGGTCTCGACCAGGGTTTCGTGGATGCGCTCCCATTCGAGATTCTTCAAGGATGTGGGGCGCGCGCTGACAGCGATGGAGGCATCGCCGCCCACCTTGTCGAACGCGGCCTCGATGTCGTCCGTGTTCGCGGGCTTCGCCAGATAATGGCACGCCCCGAGCTTGATGGCTTCCACCGCCGTCGCGATGCTGGCGAAGCCGGTGAGCACGACAATCTTCATCCCGCAATCGCGGTGATGCAGCGCTTTCACGCATTCAAGGCCGGATCCGCCCGCGAGCTTGAGATCGACCACCGCATAGCCGGGAGATTGCGTCGCCAGAAGCGCCTGCACGCCCTCCAGGCGGTCGCTGACATGGACCTCATAGTCCCGCCGCTCGAACGAGCGGCGCAAGGCTTTCGCGAAGGCGGCGTCGTCCTCCACGATCAGCAAGACGCGCTTATCGTCCATCATTCACTCCAAGCGAGAGCGCGGCCAGCGGCAGCGTGACGGTTACGGCCGCGCCCCCGTCAGGATCGTTCTGCGCCGTGACGCTTCCGCCGAGCTTGCGAACCACGTTGACCACCAGGAACAGGCCAAGCCCGCCGCCCGGCCGGTTCTTGCTGGACCGGTAGGGCTTGCCGAACGCCGCCAGCATGTCCGCCCCGAATCCCGGTCCGGCATCGCGTACCGTTATCAGGAATTCGTCCGCCCGCTGAAGCACCGTGACGCCGACCCAATTCGGCGAGGCCTCCAGCGCATTGTCGAAAACATTGAAAATCACCTGCTTCAGCGCCGGGTCGGAAATGATCGCAGCATCCGACACGATGGCGTTGCGGTAATCCAGGAGCGGGGGAGAGCGGCTGGAGCGCCATTCGTCCACCAATTCGTCGAAGAAGGCGCTGGCGGTGGTGCGCACCGTGCCTTCCCCGCGCGCCTCGCCGGACGACATCAGGATATCCGAGACGATGGTTTTGCAGCGGTCCAGCTGGCTTTGCATCTCGTCGAGTTCGTCCGCTAGGTCCGGATCGGCCTTGAACGCCTCGATCCGGCGCCAGTCGTTCAAGATCACCGACAGCGTAGCAAGCGGCGTGCCGAGCTCATGGGCGGCACCGGAGGCCAGAAGGCTCAGCCGCACGATGTGGTCCTCCTCCGCCGACCGCTGGCGCAGGTCCGCAAGGTGGGCGTCCTGCGCGCGCAGATTGAAATTGATGCGGGTGATGAACAGCACCAGCAGGCATGCCGCCAGCAAGAAGCAGACGAACATGCCCTGAATATGGAGCTCGAACAGCCGAAGATTCGGCTCCTGGGTCGCCAGCTCCAGCTTGCGATAGGTGGTGGTCAGCCAGAGATAGCCGCCGCAGGCCATGGCAACCAGCACCCAGGCGGTCCACGCCTCCAGCAGCACCGCGCCCAGGGTGATCTGCAACAGGTACAGGGAAATGAAGGGATTGGCGGCGCCCCCGCTGAGATAGAGCTGGGCCGTCAGGGCCGCGACGTCGAGCACCAGCTCGAGAAACAGCTCGGTATTCGTCACCGCCCCCGATTGGAGATGGCGCAGCACGCTGACCAGGTTGAGCCCGATTAGGAACAGCATCACCGCCGTCAGATCCGCCAGGGGCAGGTGGATGTTGAACCAGAACTTGACGATGAGGATCGTTACCACCTGCCCGATCACGGCCAGCCAGCGCAATTGGATCAGCAGCAGCAGGTTTTGCTTGTTGGCCGTATCGCGGATGGAGGCCGTCATGGTCCTGACCGAATGCCCTTCGTTCCGGGGTCTTCAGATGAAGACGAGCCCGGCCGTCACCATCACCGCCAATCCGAACCAGGTCAGCGCGTAGATCAGGTGATTGTTCGGAAAGTCGATGATCGTCAACCCACCCTGCGGCCCGGCGCCGCCGCTGGCCTCGGCATCGATGAAATAAGGCGCGGCATCCGGCACGCCGCGCCTTTCGGCGATTGCCGGAACATCGCGCGAATACCAGCGGTCGGTGGCCGCGTCGTTGGTGCGCAGGAAGCCGCCCTTGGGCTCGCTCATGCGCATGAGGCCGACCACCACGGCGGGATCCTCGGTCCGTCGCGCGGCCCGCGCCTCGTCCGCCGGAACGAAGCCCCGGTTCACCAGCACGGTGAACCCCTCGGCGGTTTTCAGCGGCGTGAGGACCCAGAAGCCGCCGCCCCGCTCGGTCACGGCTTTCACCAGGGTTTCGCGCGCGTTGAGGAAGGTGCCGGTCGCGCGCACGCGGCGATATTCGTCGCTGGCCGCCGAGATTGCGGCCCAGGCCCGTGGCCCCGGCGCGGCGACCGGCGGCGCGTGGACGCGCGCGTCGATGCGCGCGATCAGCTCGAGCTTCCAGGCCCGCCGCTCCAATTGCCAGATCCCGAGCCCGACCAGAAGCGCGCTGAGCGCCACTGCCAGGAGCCGCAACACGAGGCGCACGCTCTGTGAGCGTGGGGGATGGGGAACGGCTGTCGTTCCGTAACCCGGATCCCGTTCGCCAACCTCCCGCCCCTGCACGGCCGATCGCTCCTTCGCGCCGGCCTGCGGGGTCACGGCATCTGACGCATGTCGTGGACCGGCATCATGTTCGCATTGAGATGGTACATGACCCACAAGGAACCGCTGAGCGCGATGACCACGATGATGATCGTGAACATCAGCGCCATCATGCTCCAGCCGCCTTCCACCCGCGTGTTCATGTGCAGGAAGAAGATCATGTGCACGACGATCTGCACCGCCGCGAACGCCGTGATGGTAATCGCGGTGAGCTGGTTGTTGCCGAGCGCGCCGCTCATCACCAGCCAGAAGGGAATGGCGGTGAGGATGACGGACAGACCGAAGCCGATCCCGTAGCTTCGCAGCGAGCCGTGCGCGTGATCGTCCTGGTGATCCGCGCCGTGGCCGTGCTCTGCGGCGGCGCCCGGTTCGTGGTGCGCTTGCGCGGTCATCGCAGCATTCCCATCAGATAGACAAAGGTGAAGACGCCGATCCAGACCACGTCCAGGAAGTGCCAGAACATGCTGAGGCACATGAGGCGGCGGCGGTTGGCGGGGATCAGGCCGCGCTGGCCCACCTGCACCATGAGCGTCACCAGCCAGATCAGGCCGAACGTCACGTGCAGCCCATGGGTGCCGACGAGGGTGAAGAAAGCGGAGAGGAAGGCGCTGCGCTGCGGCGTCGCGCCCTCGTGGATCATGTGCGCGAACTCGAACAGCTCGATAGACAGGAAGGCCAGGCCGAACAAAGCGGTGACCGCCAGCCAGACCTGCACCTGCCCAATGCGTCCGCGCGCCATCGCCAGCATGGCGAAGCCATAGGTGATGGAGGAGAACAGCAGCATCGTGGTGTTGAGCGCGACCAGGTTGAGGTCGAAGAGGTCCTTCGGCGCCGGTCCTGCCGCGTAATTTCCACCCAGCACGCCATAAGTGGCGAACAGCATCGCGAAGATGAGGCAATCGCTCATCAGGTAGATCCAGAAGCCGAGGGACGTGCTGCCCCCGTCCGGATGGGCGTGCTCGTCGACTTCGTAGAAGATCGGCGCGGTGGCGCTGTCCGAAGTTACTGCGATCGTCATGGCGTCACCTGCGCGGCGAGGAGGCGGGTGCGCGCTTCCTCGGCCCGGATCACGTCTTCAGCGGGAATGGAGAAGTCGCGATTATAGTTGAAGGTGTGGGTGATGGCGATGCCGAGCAGCGCCACGAAGCTGACCGCCGCCAGCCAGCCGCGCTGCTTCATGTCCCACCAGGCATCGCCGTCATGGATCACCGGGGTGAAGGCGAAATTATAGTCCGGCGGCGGGGAGGAGGTCGCCCATTCCAGGGTGCGCCCGTTCCACGGGTCGCCCGTGGTGTCGCGCAGCTTTTCGCGGTTCTTGATGCTGACGGCGATCTGCACCAGGAAGGAGAGGATGCCGAGCAGGATCAGAAACGCCCCGAAGGCGGCGATGATGAACCAGATCTGCAACGAGGGGTCGTCGAACACCCGCAGGCGGCGCGTCACGCCCATCAGCCCCAGCACGTAGAGCGGCATGAAGGCGAAGTAGAAGCCCACCACCCAGAACCAGAACGACATCTTGCCCCAGAACGGATCCAGCTTGAAGCCGAACGCCTTCGGCCACCAATAGGCGATGCCGGCGAACATGCCGAACACCACGCCGCCGATGATCACATTATGGAAATGGGCGATCAGGAACAGGGAGTTATGCAGCACGAAATCGGCCGGCGGCACGGCGAGCAGGACACCGGTCATGCCGCCGATGACGAAGGTGAGCATGAAGGCCACCGTATACATCATGGGCAGCTCGAACTTGATGCGCCCGCGGTACATGGTGAACAGCCAGTTGAAGATCTTCGCGCCGGTCGGGATCGAGATGATCATGGTCGTGATTCCGAAGAAGGAATTCACGCTCGCGCCCGAGCCCATGGTGAAGAAGTGATGCAGCCACACGAGGTAGGACAGGATCGTGATGACCACTGTCGCGTAGACCATGGAGGTGTAGCCGAACAGGCGCTTGCCCGAGAAGGTGGAGGCCACTTCCGAGAACACACCGAACGCCGGCAGGATCAGGATGTACACCTCCGGGTGGCCCCAGATCCAGATCAGGTTCACATACAACATCGGGCTGCCGCCGAAGTCGTTGGTGAAGAAGTTCATGCCGAAATACCGGTCCAGCGCCAGCAGCGCCAGCACGGCGGTCAGGATCGGGAAGGAGGCGACGATCAGCGCGTTGGTGCAGAGCGAGGTCCAGGTGAAGATGGGCATCTTCATCAAGGTCATGCCCGGGGCGCGCATCTTCACGATGGTGCAGATCAGGTTGATGCCGGACAATGTCGTTCCGACGCCGGCCACCTGTAGCGCCCAGATGTAATAATCCACGCCCACGTCCGGACTGTAGGAAATGCCGGAGAGCGGGGGATAGGCGAGCCAGCCGGTCTTCGCGAATTCGCCGACGAACAGCGACATCATCACGAGGATCGCGCCGCCCACCGTCATCCAGAAGCTGAAATTATTCAGGAACGGGAACGAGACGTCGCGCGCGCCGATCTGCAGCGGCACCACATAGTTCATCAGCCCGGTCACCAGCGGCATGGCGACGAAGAAGATCATGATGACGCCGTGGGCGGTGAACACCTGGTCGTAATGGTGAGAGGGCAGATAACCGTCCGATCCGCCGAACGCCAACGCCTGCTGGAGGCGCATCATGATCGCGTCGGCGAAGCCGCGCAGCAGCATGATGATGCCCAGCACCATGTACATGATGCCGATTTTCTTATGGTCCACGCTGGTGAACCATTCCTTCCAGAGATAGCCCCAGAGGCGGAAATAGGTCAGCGCGCCGAACACCACGAGGCCGCCCAGGGCCACCACGGCAAAGGTGGCGACCAGGATCGGCTCGTGGAACGGAAAGCTCTCCAGCGTCAGCCGCCCGAAGATCGGACTGACCGGCGTCGAGAAAGCGGACATGGCGGATTGAGACACGGCGGATGCAGACATGGCGTCTCGCGTCAGGAGTTTGAGGGCCGGCGGGCGGCGGGCGCGAGAAGGTCCGCCGGGGCGCTGATGGGCGTGAAGGAGGGCGCGGGCAGCCCCGCGCCGAGGATGCGTGCGGCGCCGGCGCCTTGGCGGGGCGCCAATTGGCGGGGCGCGAAGGCGCCGACGCTGGCGGCGGGCGTGGCCAGGTCTTCCGGCGCGCAGATGCCGACCACCATCGCCGGGGAGCCGCCGAACACGGTGCCGCGGCGGGCGAACTTGTCATAGGTCAGCGGCAGCACATTGTTGATGCCCGCCATGCCCAGCCCACCCTTGGCGTCGATGGCCATCATCTCGCTCATGCACATCTTGCCGGGCTCGACGCACATGTTGAGGATCGCGTTGTAGAGGGCCGGATCGACCTTGGCGAAGCGGGTCACGGGCACGTTCTGGCTCGGCTTTTCAAGCTCCAGATAGGCCGCGCGCGTCAGATCGCCGCCGCCGGCCTTGGCGCTGGCCAGCCACGCGTCGAAATCGGCGGGGGATTGGCCAAGGAAGCGGAAATGCATGCCAGAGAAGCCGGCACCGCTGTAATTGGCGGAAAAGCCGCGATAGGACCCGGCCTCGTTGATCACCGCGTGCAGCTTCGTCTGCATGCCCGGCATGGCGTAAATTTGCCCCGCCAGCGCCGGGATGTAGAAGGAGTTCATCACCGAGGACGCGGTGATGCGGAAGGAGATCGGGCGATCCACCGGCGCCGCCAGCTCGTTCACCGTCGCGATGCCATATTGCGGATAAATGAACAGCCACTTCCAATCGAGCGCCACCACTTCCACCTCGAGCGGCTGCGCGTTCGCGGGAACCGGCTGGTTCTCCGAGATGCGCTCGATGGGCCGGTAGGGATCGAGCAGGTGGGTGCCCATCCATGTCAGCGCGCCGAGGCAGATGATGATGAGCAGCGGCGCCGCCCAGATCACCAGCTCCAGATGCGTGGAATGATGCCATTCCGGCTCATACCGCGCCTCGGTAACAGCACGGTCAGGGCCATCACCGGTATGATGATGATCAGCATCAGCGCGGTCGAGATAATGACCAGGTCGCGCTGCTGCCAGGCCACATCGCCCGCCGGATGCAGCACGGTAAAGTTACACCCGCTCAGGAAGGCCATGAGCGGCAGCAAGGCGAGGACGCGGAAGCGACTCAATACAGCACCTGTCACGCACGTGGTGGGCTCGGCGCATCGCTAGCTGCGCTGCAACACGAGGGACATTGGACAATTTGCCCAATGCCGCAACGCACACTCGCGAGGGAATAAGGGAGCCTGCGGCAGACTGCTTCCCTGCGGGGCGGGACTGGCGTATGAAAAGCAACTCCATATTGGTGCGAAGATCATGGCGAATGCGTCATCGACGATGGAACGGGACGCGAGGCAGATCAATGCCGGCCATGGCGACGTGGACCCCGGCGAGATCGCTATCGGGGTCATCATCGGACGAACCTCAGAGTTCTTCGATTTCTTTGTTTACGCAACGGCGGCCGTGCTGGTCTTTCCGAAGCTGGTGTTTCCCTATGTGGATGCCCTGACGGGAACGCTCTATTCCTTCGCCATTTTCGCCCTCGCATTCATCGCGCGGCCCTTCGGCACTGCACTCTTCATGGCCATCGACCGGGCCCACGGGCGCGGCGCGAAGCTCACTTTGGCGCTGCTTCTGCTCGGCACCTCCACCGTCGCCATCGCCTTTCTGCCGGGCTATGAGCATATCGGCTCGGCCTCCGCTTTCGTGCTCGCGGCGTGCCGCATCGGTCAGGGCCTCTCCTGGGGCGGCACCTGGGATGGCCTCGCCCCGCTGCTGGCGATGAACGCCCCGGCGGAGCGGCGCGGCTGGTATGCCATGATCCCGCAATTGGGTGCGCCGCTGGGCCTGATCGTCGCGAACGGCCTGTTCGCCTTCTTCGTCGCCAATCTCTCCCCGGAGGATTTTTTCAGCTGGGGCTGGCGCTATCCCTTCTTCGTCGCCTTCGCGATCAATGTGGTGGCGCTGTTCGCCCGCCTGCGCATGGCGGTGACGCCGGAATATACCGAGCTGTTCAAGCGCGGCGAGCTGCGCCCGGCGACGGTGACGGAGACGGTGCGGGCGGAAAAGCGGGGCATCATCGTGGGCGCCTTCGCCCCGCTCGCCACGTTCGCTCTGTTCCATATGGTCACCGTGTTCCCGCTCTCCTGGGTCTATCTGTTCACGAGCGAGGGGCCGGCGCGCTTCCTGGTGATCGAGATCGTCGGCGCGGTGTTCGGCATCGGCGCGATCGTCGCGTCCGGCTTCGTGGCGGACCGCGTGGGGCGCCGCAATCTGCTCGGCGCCACCGCCGCCGCCATCGCGGTGTTCAGCGGTTTCGCACCGCAATTGCTGAATGGCGGCGTGGTGGGCGAAACCGCGTTCATGGTGCTCGGCTTCGTGCTGCTGGGTCTCTCGTTCGGCCAGGCATCCGGCGCGGTGGCATCTAATTTCGCGCGCAATTATCGCTATACGGCGTCCGCCTTGACCAATGATCTGGCCTGGCTGTTCGGCGCCGGCTTCGCGCCGCTGGTCGCGTTGTCGCTGTCCAGCAATTTCGGCCTGATCTCGGCCGGCGCTTACCTGCTGTCCGGCGCCATCTGCACGCTGCTGGCGCTGCACTGGAACAAGAAGCTGGAACTCGGCGGCGGCTGAGCCGCCCCGCTGGCGCTTTCCCGCGGATGCGGCTCAGGCCCTGAGCGCGTCCGCCGCGCCTTTCAGGGTCGCCGCCACGGCGTCGCGGAACGGCGGAAAGACTGCCGCGACGCTGGCGTCGGGCCCGGTCCAATTGACCGTGAAACAGAAGGTGACGCGCGCGGCGTTGACCACCATCTGGCCCGGCAGGCAGAAACAGTGGAAATCGCCCCAGTCGATGCTCCCGCCCTTGGCATAGGCGGCGATGCCCGGCGGCACCACCTGGGCGATGGCGTCGGCCATGGCCTGGATGCGCATGAATTCGGTGAGGCTTTCCGGCTTTGAGAAGAAGGCGCCGGTGAGCGCCGCCTGATACCATTTCACCAATTCGTCGGCGGTGCTGACCATGGTCTCCTGATCATTGACGGGCGGGCGCGGCGGCCCGGGCATCCAGCCGGTCTCCAGCTTCTTCACGCCCTCCCAGCCGATATCCGTGCCGAGCGGCGCGCCGGCGATATAGGAGAACAGGCGGCGGGTCGAATCGGGAATGCGGGTGTTTTTAAGCCCGGCTTCGGCGATCAGGGCGCGCACCTTCTCGGGTCCCACTTTCGCAAGCGCGATGTCGGTGGCGGTGTTGTCGCTGTGGGCGATCATGGCTTCGAGAATGCTGCGCGCCTGCGTGGTTCCGGTCAGGTTCAAAAGCACCGGGCTGCTGGCGGAACGCACCTTATCATCCACCGCCCATTGGTCGGTCTCCGACACCAGGCCCGCTTCCGCGGCGCGCAGCGCCTGGGCGAGAATGAAGGTCTTCACCGCGCTGCCAATGAACAGCGGGACCTGCGGATCGCGCCCGTCGCGCCAGCTCTGGCCCGGCCCCTCGCACACGATGAGCGCGCTCCTCGTGGCCGGGATCTTGTCGAACTGCGTCAGTGCGGCACGCACCGCCTCCGGCGCTGAGACCGCGAGGGCGGGCGTTGCGAGGGCGATCGGTGCGACCGCCGCACCGGAAAGAAACAGCCGACGGTTCAAGCTCATGACGCACCCTCCGTAGGAGATGCACGCTACATGAACCGTGCGACCCCCCCAATACGCTTGCCGCGCGAGGCGCGCGCCGTCAGGCGGCGGGGCCGAGCTCCACGGCCTCGAAATAGGGCAGCAGGCCGGTACCAGGATGGCAGTTCACATATTCCATGTGCGCGCCCTCCAGCAGGGCGAACACCTCGTGCCAGGTCACCACCTCCCGCTTCTCCTTGTGGAGGCGGTTCATCGCGATGGCGTGGCGATAGATGTCGAGATGGGTCTCGTGGGATTTCGCCCAGCGCTCCAGATGCTCCAGCGAGATGAAATAGCCGTGCACCGAGGTTTCCTTGCGCGGCGTCCCTTCCGGATCGAGATTGGTCATCACCCGCAGGGACAGGGTGCCGGTCTCGACCGGATTGTCCACGAGATGGCCCATGCCGCGCATCAGCTTGGGCTGGAGATTGTCGTGGTAATCGGCGGTCTGTTCGTTGCCCGCGCCCTCCCAATATTGGCCGGAGCGGATGGCGATCATATTGTGGGATGACGTCACGCGCAGGCGGCGGCCGAAGCTCGCCGGCGTGCGGCGCGCCGGCATGCCCGCGCCATAGGGGCTGTCCAGCGGATCGATGGCGGACAGCGGCATGCGGTCGCGCGCGGCGCCGAAATAGCCGTTCATGGTGATGGGCTGGATGGTCGCGCCCGGCGTGCGCGCAAGGCCGATGGGATAGTTCGGCGCTGAATAGATGGTCTCGTGCCGGTCATAGGGCACGCGGATGGTCTCGCGCCACACCCCGCGCGGTCCGGCGTGCCGGGCGGGATCGCGGAACCAGGCCATGAAGGGCGAATTTGCGCTCCAGCGCGCATGGGCCGTGGCGTCCAGCCAATAGCCGACCAGTATGGCGTTGACCGCGCCGGTCTCGTCGGTGGTGCGCATGATTTCGTGCGTGCTCGGGCCGTCCACGGCGAAAGCGGCGGTGAGGCGGGCGAAGAAGTCCGCCTGCTCCGCCCAGTCGAGCCCTTCCCCCTGGAGCGCGAAATAATCGCTCACGAGCATCCCCACGGGTTCGCTCCAGCGCAGGGAATAGCGCGGCGCCGCCGGCTCGTGGCCGGGCGGGCGGCGTTCCGGGACGATGCGCGGATAGGTGACGTGAAAAACCATGGCGGGCTCGCGGGACGGGGACAGGTGCTGGCAGAGGCTGCGGCCGCGGCGCCTCAACGCGTCGCGGCCGCAGGATATCAGTTGAGGGCAGAGTATCAGTTGAGGGTTTTGCCGTTCCAGCGCGCCGCCGCCTTGGCGGTCTCGAAGGGATAGACCGTCGCGAGATCGGCGCCCCGCCATTCCACGAAGATGGGATAGGCGGTGGAGGAAAGGCCGGTGGCATCGAAGGCGGTGCAGCCGCCGGGGATGCCCTTGGCGAAACCTTCGCCGCACAGTTTCAGCGCGGCGATGGCATCGCGGATCTTGTCGGGATCGCGCGACTTGGCGGTGTCGATGGCCTTCGCCATGTGTTCGAGCGCGGCGCCATACATGATGACCTCGTGGGTCATGAAGGTTCCGTACTTTGCCTTGTATTTGGCGGCGAGGTCCGGGGCGAGATCGTAATTGGCGGGGGCGATGGAGAAGACGCCGTCGGCATATTCGCCGAGCCCCTTGGAAAAGTCGGGGATGATGTATCCGGCAGCGCCGCCGACGATGGGTATCTCGATCTTCTGCTGGTGCATGGCGCGGATGATCTGGAGCGCATCGTTGAAATAGGACACGGGGAACACGATGTCCGCCCCCGAGGCGCGCAGCTTGTTGATCAGCGGGGAAACATCGGTGATGCCGAGGGGATAGGCCTCGTCCACCACCAGGGGAATGCCGGCCTTGTTCGCCGCTTCGCGCAGGCCCTTGGCCTGGGCGGTGCCATAGGCGGTGTCCTCATAGAAGATGGCGACCTTGGCGACCGGCGCGCCCGCCTTCTTCGCCAGCGCGGCGGCGTAATCGAATTGCGCCTGGCCGTAGGTGGTCGCCTTGGCCGAGACCTGGAAGATGTATTTGTAGCCGCGCGCCGTGATCTGGTCGGCGAAGGAATGGGTGATCATGGGGATGCCGGCGCGCTCCGTGACCTCCGAGGCGGCGAGCGTCACCGATGAGACGAAGGCGCCGAGCATGCCCACAACCTTGTCCTGGCTGAGCAGGCGCTGGGTGGCGGCAGCGGCCGACGCCGGGCTCGGCACGTCGGCATAGACCAGTTCGATCTTCGCGCCGCCGAGCCCCTTGAGGCCACCGGCGGCATTGATGGCGTCCGCCGCCATTTCGATGCCGTTGCGGCTGTTGACGCCGAACTGGGCGTTCGGACCGCTGAGCGGCAGGACGACGCCGATCTTGACGCTTTCCTGTGCGGCGGCGGGGGTGAGAAAGGCCAGGGAGACGCCGACGGCGATCGCTGCCGCCCGGCTCCCGCTCCAGATGTCGCGCATGTGCAATGTTCCCGTCTTTTTTTGAAGGCGGACGTAGAATGAAAACGAAGTGGGACAGTTGTCAATTTTTTCCGACGATGTGCGCTGGGGCGTGCCTCGAAAAATCGTCAAAATATAGTAATTTCCTTTATTTTTCAGCTCAAAATAGAAGTCGAAGAAATGCGACACAAGTCGCTTGGCTCACGCAAAGCGACGATTTGGCGGAAATTTGACGACGTTTCGTGGCGGTCGATATTGGTCGAAAAATTCCGACACGTATGGTTGGGCGCGCAAAATGAGGAGAATGATAATTTTGTAGGCATATAAAAATGTTAAATATCAAAACATTATGGCGATCTGATCGGTTCTTGTGCAGAGGTGCCGCAATTTCGGCATGTGGCGGAGATTGACGAAAAATCCCGACATGCCATAGGGTCGTCGGCATCGGGACCGTCTCGGCCCCTCCTGGGAGGTGAACATCATGTTCCAAGCGATCGTTAGTCGGCGCATCGTCCTTGCCGGCGTCATGGGGCTGGCGGTGTGCGGCACCGCTGCGGTGAAGCGCGCGGCGGCTGCGGAAGACGTGGTGATCGGGGTGATCCAGCCGCTCAGCGGTCCCAATGCGCAATTCGGCATCGGATCGCAGCGGGGCACCGAGCTGGCCGCCGAAATGATCAATGCCGCCGGCGGCATCAAAGCGCTGGGCGGGGCGAAGATCAGCCTCGTTACGGCCGATGTGCCGACTCCGGCTTCTGCCGCCGCCGCCACCCAGCGCCTGATTTCCCAGAACAATGTCAGCGCGGTGATCGGGGCTTTCGTCTCTTCCACCACGCTTGCGGCGTCCGAAGTGACCGAGCGCGCGGGCATCCCGCTCGTGACCTTCGCTTTCGCCGACCAGATCACCGGACGTGGCTACAAATACGTGTTCCAGGTCTCGCCCAAGGGCACGGTGTTCGGCGCGGCGCAGTTTGATTATGCGACCGAGATCGCCAAGGCGGCCGGCGAGAAGATCGACAAGATCGCCATCCTCTACGAGGACACCGCCTATGGCACCGCCCAGGCCAAGGGCCTGCGCGAGGCGGCCAACAAGGCGGGCGTTCAGGTGGTGCTCGACGAGGCCTATCCCCTCGGCATCACCGACGTCTCCCCGCTGGTGAACAAGCTGCGGGCATCCGGCGCGCAGATGGCCTTCCCGGTGTCTTATCTCAATGACGGCCTCCAGATCATCCGCGCGCTGCGCCAGCAGCAGATCGACATCCCGGTGGTGGGCGGCGCGGCTGGCTACATCATTCCCGACTTCAAGAAGGGGCTCGGCGAATATGCCGAAGGCGTACTCTCGGTTGCCGCCGCCTCGGGCGACCTGATCCCGGAGCTTGCCGCCAAGTACAAGGAAAAGTACGGCACCTTCATCACCCATGAGGCGCTGATCCATGCGGCGGCGTTGGATGTGGTGGTGCAGGCCATCGAGAAGGCCAAGTCCAAGGACCCCGAGAAGATCCGCGACGCGCTCGCCACCCTGGATTATTGCGCCGGCTTTGCGCGCGGCGTGCCGGGCGGCTGCGTGAAGTTCGACGCCAACGGCCTCAATGCCTCGGCCTTCCCCATCATGGTGCAATGGCGCGGCGATGAGCCGGTCACCGTCTATCCCCCGAAGGCGGCGAAGCAGAAGCCGGT
>NCEH01000066.1 GCA_002304505.1 Rhizobiales bacterium 32-66-11
GGCGATCACGTCCGGGATGGAATCCACCACGTTGCGATGGCCGTCGCCGTCGAAATCCACCGCGAAGCGCTGGAAGCTGGTGGGCATGAACTGGGTCGGCCCGAAGGCCCCCGCCCAGGAGCCCTTCAGATGGTCGGCCGGAACATCGCCCTTGTCGAGGATCTGCAGGGTGGCGATGAATTCGTCGCGGAAATAATCCTGCCGTCGGCCGATGCAGGCCAGCGTCGCGGTGGAGCGCAGCACCGGGCGCGAGCCCATGCCGTTGGGATTGCCATAGTCGCTTTCGATGCCCCAGATGGCGGCCACCGCATAGCGGTCCACCTTATAGGCCTTCTCCATGGCGTCGAAGATCGGCTTGTACTTGGCCAGGATCTCCCTGCCCTTGGCGATGCGCTTCTCGCTCACCAGCATGTTCACATAATCGCCCAGCGCGCGGGAGAATTCCGGCTGGCTGTCGAGATAATCCATGATCTTCATGTCGGGCTCGAGGCCCGCGGTGAAGCGCTGGAAGCCGCGCTGCGACACGCCCTTGGCTTGGGCGAGCGGCCACATGCCGGCAATGCAATTGGGAAAATTGGCCTGCGCCTGGGCAATCGCCTCGATGGCGAGCGCTCCGCCGGTTGTCTTCAGCGCCATGACTGCCCTCTTCGCTGCGGCGGCGCGCAGATGTCGCCCCACGGATTCCATGACCGCTAGTGGGCGGTGCATAGGGTTGCTCTGTGGTTAACGTAGGGCAACTTTCTCCGCACGGCAGGGCGAAGAGGGGTTAAATCTTTCTCGGCTGGGCGAGGCTGCGCTCCCAGTCGAGCGCATGGGCGACGATGGTGGGCAGATCGTCGAGCTTCGGGGACCAGCCCAGTTGCGCCTGGATTCGGTCCGACGCGGCGACGATGGCGGCGGGATCGCCGGCACGGCGCGGCGAATAGGTGACGGGGAAATCCACCCCGGAAACCGCCTTCACCGTCTCCACCACCTCCAGGACTGAATAACCCCGGCCATAGCCGCAATTGAAGATGCCGCTCTCGCCCCCGGCCCGCAGATGGGCGAGCGCATCGAGATGGGCGGCGGCAAGGTCGCTCACGTGGATATAGTCGCGCAGGCAGGTGCCGTCGGGGGTCTCGTAATCCGTGCCGAACACGTGCAGGCCCGAGCGCTTGCCGAGCGCCGCCTCGCAGGCCACCTTGATGAGATGGGTCGCGCCGGCGGTCGATTGGCCGGAGCGGCCCTGCGGATCGGCGCCCGCCACGTTGAAATATCGCAGCGCGACATAATGCAGCGGAAAGGCGGCGCCGGCGTCACGCATCATCCATTCGCTCATCAGTTTCGACCGGCCATAGGGCGAAATCGGATTGAGCGCGGCATCCTCGTCAACGGGCTCGGTGCCCACCATGCCGTAGACGGCGGCGGTGGAGGAGAAGATGAAATGCGGCACGCCCGCCGCCACCACCGCTTCCAGCAGGGCGCGGGTCTTCACGGTATTGGCGAGATAATATCCGAGTGGATCGGCCACGGAATCCGGCACGACGATGCGCGCTGCGAAGTGAATGACCGCATCAATGCCGTATTGCTGCACGGTTTGCGTCACCAGGACGCTGTCGTTGACATCGCCTTGCACGAAAATCGCAGCATCGGGCACTGCCCAGCGAAATCCGGTGGAAAGATCGTCCAGCACGACGACCTTCTCCCCCGCGTCGAGAAGCGCCAACACCATGTGACTGCCGATATAGCCTGCGCCGCCCGTCACCAGAATCGCCATATCCCCACCCTTTTGCCCGCGATGGCCCCCCAAGGCCGCCGTCGAAGTTCACGCCGCCATTGTGCGGTGCATCTATCGTTGAGGTCCACAACCGCGCGAACCATTTCCATGGGGATGCGTTATCTCTGTGAACCGAGCAAGGTCAAAGGCAATCGTGCAATGCGGCAAGACCGATGCGGCGACACCGCGGCGGCCATGGCGATACGACGATTGAGTGCTTTGCCGGGCGCGGGACCTGCGTGCTAAAAGCCCGTGTCTCCCGAAACTGAATGGTGCCCATTCCATGCCGAAGCCTCTGCGGAAAGCCATCCTGCCGGTTGCCGGCCTTGGTACGCGCTTCCTGCCCGCCACGAAGGCGGTGCCGAAGGAAATGCTGACCGTCGTCGACCGGCCGGTCGTGCAGCATGTCGTAGACGAGGCGCGTGCCGCCGGCATCGAGCACATCGTGTTCGTCACAGGGCGCAACAAGGCGGTCATCGAAGATCATTTCGACCGCCAGTTCGAGCTCGAAAAGACGCTTGTGGATCGTGGCAAGACGGCGGAGCTGGAACAGCTTGACCGCGATACGCCGAAGGCCGGCACCACCTCGTTCACCCGGCAGCAATTGCCGCTCGGCCTCGGGCATGCGGTGTGGTGCGCGCGCGACCTGATCGGCGACGAACCGTTCGCGCTGCTGCTGCCCGACATGCTGCACCTGCCCAAGAACGGCAAGGGCTGTCTGGCCAAGATGGTGGAGGCCTATGAACATACCGGCGGAAACGTCATTTCCGTCTATGAAGTGCCGGATGATCAGACCCATCAATATGGCATCGTCGGCACATCCTCTGCCCCGAGCTTCGTGCCCGAGATTACGCAGATGGTGGAAAAACCGGCGCGTGGAACGGCGCCGACCAACCTCGCCATTTCCGGGCGATATATTTTGCAGCCCACGATTTTCGACCTGCTCGCCAAGCAGGAGCAGGGCGCTGGCGGAGAAATCCAGCTCACCGATTCGATGTTGAAGCTGATGGAGCGGGAGCGATTCTTCGCCGTAACCTTCGATGGCGCGGTGTATGATTGTGGCTCAAAGATCGGGTTCTTGATGGCCAATGTCGCTTACGCGCTCATGCGTCCTGATATCGAGCCGGAATTTCGCTCGGAACTGACGTCTTTCCTCAATCTCTGACCTTACGGAGGCAAGGCGCGATCCTACCCGGATACCTATCCCTCCATCGCGCCTTGCCTTGACCGGAACTCTTTTCCCGTCTAATCGCGGTGCCTGAAGACTTATCTGGCCCAGGCGCGGAGCCCGCGAATGCTGCAGTCCCAAAACCATGGCGGCGAATTGCGCAAGCCCCGCATGAATGACGAGCTGCGGTTCCTTCAGTCCTGGTTCCAGAACCCCTTGAAAACCGGCGCGGTTTCGCCCTCCGGCAAGGCCCTTGCCCGGATGATGGCGGGCTATCTCGATCCCGCCGTTCCAGGTCCCGTGATCGAGCTTGGACCCGGCACGGGGCCGGTGACGCGGGCGCTGCTGGCGCGGGGATTCGCGCCCGAACGTCTGTTTCTTATCGAGTATAATCCGGAATTCTGCGCTCTTCTGCGCCGTCGTTATCCGGGCGTCACGGTGATTCAGGGCGACGCCTATGAAATGCGCAAGACGCTGAACGGGATCCTGCCCGGTCCGGCCGTCGGCACCATTTCTTCGCTGCCGCTGTTTACCCGCTCCCCCGAGGATCGCGACCGCATGGTGAACCAGGCGTTCGACCTGTGCGTGGCCGGTGCGCCGTTCATCCAGTTCACCTATGCCGTGGTGTCGCCCGTGCCGCTCAAGAACGGGCGCATCAATGGCGAGCGTTCGCCGCGGGTCTGGTTGAACCTGCCGCCCGCCCGCGTGTGGGCCTATCGGCGGCCGTGACGCCCTTTCTTTATGTCAGCCATCCCCAGGTGAAGGTGGATGCGACCCTCCCGGTTCCGCTCTGGGGGCTGTCTGACATCGGCATCGCGCGCACCCGCGCCTTTGCCCACGAGCCGGCGCTGCTGGCCTTCGGCCGCATTGTCTCCAGCGACGAGGTGAAGGCCAAGGAGACCGCCGCCCTTCTCGGCGAGGCGCTGCGCCTGCCGGTGGAGGTGCGCCCTGCGATGCATGAGAATGATCGCTCGGCCACCGGCTATCTTGTGGAAGCCGAATTCCAGGCGGTCGCCAACCAGTTCTTCGCCCACCCGCACGAGAGCGTGCGCGGCTGGGAACGCGCCGTCGACGCCCAGGCTCGGATCGTGCGCGAAGTTGCGGCCGCGCTCGCCGATGCGCCGCAGACGCCGCCGATTTTCGTTGGCCATGGCGGTGTCGGCACTTTGCTTTTGTGCCATCTCGCGGGCTATCCGATCTCCCGGGCGCATGATCAGCCGCCCGTGGGCGGAGGCTGCTGGTTCCAATCCGCGCCGGATCGCACGCCCGACCGCTGGCGCGCCATGGAGGAGGCCCTCACCCCATGACATCTGGATCGACATCGACGAACGAAGCGGTGCGCGACAAGCTCATCGTCGCGCTGGACTTCCCCAATGTCGCGGCGGCGGAAGCGCTGGTCTGGCAATTGGGCGATACGGTCGATTTCTACAAGATCGGCCTTGAACTCACGATCGCCGGTGGCCTCGATCTCGCGAGCGACCTGATCGCCGCCGGCAAGAAAGTGTTCCTGGACCTCAAGCTCCATGACATTGACCACACCGTGGAGCGCGCGACCGCCGCGGCCGCAGCGCGTGGGGTGACGCTGCTCACCGTGCATGCCTATCCCCAGACGCTCGCCGCCGCCGCCCGAGGCGCCAAGGGCAGCGCCCTGAAAGTGCTGGGCGTTACCGTGCTCACCTCCTATGACGATGCCGATCTCGCGGCCGCCGGCTATCGCGGCGGGGTCAGCGAGACCGTGCGCCTGCGCGCCCTTCAGGCCCGCGAAGCCGGCATTGCCGGGGTCATCTGCGCGCCCACCGACGCCGCGACCGTGCGCAGCATCCTCGGGCCGGACGGCCTCGTGGTGACGCCCGGCGTGCGTCCGAGCGGCGCGGACGTGGGCGATCAGAAGCGCATCGCGACCCCCGCCGCGGCCATTGCTGCGGGCGCGAACAAGATCGTGGTCGGCCGCCCGATCATCGCCGCGCCGGACCCGGTCGCGGCGGCGCAGGCGATTTTGAAGGACATCGCCGGGGCCTGAACCCTCGACGAGATGGGCGTTGCTGTGGGATGGTCGCCGGCGCACCAGCGCCTGGGCGGGGCAGGATGGAAGGGGCGGACGAGATGGCCAAGGGCTATTGGATCGCACGGGTCGATGTGGTCAATCCGGTTGGATATGCGGAATATGCCAAAGCGAACGCCGAGCCCTTCGCGGCCCACAAGGCGCATTTCCTCGTGCGGGGCGGCGAGATCCATCCGAAGGAAGGCATTTCGCGCGGCCGCAACGTGGTGATCGAATTCGAGAGCTTCGAGGCGGCCCGCGCCTGCTATTTCTCGCCCGAATACCAGGCGGCGCTCGCGCTGCGCCAGCCCTATTCGATCGCCGACGTGATGATCGTGGAAGGCGTCGAGCCTCCGGTCGAGGCGCCGTCCTCGGTCGAGACGCCCGCCGGCTATTGGATCATGGGCCTCGATATCATCAATCAGGACGCCTATCGCGCCTATGCGGCGGCGGGCGGCACGGCGGCGTTCAAGCCGCGCTTCCTGGCACGCGGCGGGCGGCAGGAATTGCTGGAGGGCATCGGCCGCCAGCGCACCGTGCTGCTGGCCTTCGACGACGTGCCGACCGCGCTCGCCTGCTACGAATCGGACGATTATCAAAAGGCGGTGCGGCTGCGGGAAGGGGCTGCGGACGTGGACCTCATCGTTGCGCCCGGCTATAGCGGCCCGCAGTCCGCATAAGACAATAAAGCCCGGATCGCCGGGGGGAGCCAAGCCAAGTGTCGGATCTGCGTGTCGTCATCACCGGGGCCAGCGGCCGCATGGGGCGTTCGCTCCTGCGTGCGGTGCTCGAAACCGAGGGATTCGCTCTGGTCGGCGCGCTCGAGCACGCCGACAGTCCCCATCTCGGCGAGGATGCGGGCCTGCTGGCCGGTATCGGCGTCTCCGGGGTCACGGTGCGCAACGATGTGTCGCGGGTGCTGAACGGCGCCGACGTGGTGATCGATTTCACCACTCCTGCGGCTTCGGTGCGTCTGGCCGAGACGCTGGCGGAAGCCGGCATCGCCCATGTCATTGGCACCACCGGCTTTTCCTCGGCCGATCTTTCCACCATCGCGGCCGCCGCGCGGCGCACGGTGATCGTCCGGTCGGGCAATATGAGCCTCGGCGTGACCCTGCTGGCGGCGCTGACCAAGCGCGTGGCGGCGACGCTGGGGCAGGAATTCGATATCGAGATCGTCGAGATGCATCACGCCCGCAAGGTGGATGCTCCCTCCGGCACCGCGCTGCTGCTCGGGGAGGCGGCGGCGGCCGGCCGCAACGTGGACCTTGAGGACTACGGCGTCCGCGGCCGCGACGGCGTCACCGGTCCGCGCCGGCCCGGCGCCATCGGCTTCGCCAGCCTGCGCGGCGGATCGGTGATCGGCGAGCATCAGGTGATCTTCGCCGGCCCGGCGGAGCGGATCGAACTGGTGCACAAGGCCGAGGACCGCTCCATCTTCTCCCACGGCGCGCTCACCGCCGCCCGCTGGACCAAAGGCCGCGAGCCCGGCCTCTACAGCATGGCAGATGTGCTCGGGCTGGCGGACTTCTGACCCCACCATAACACCACGACTTTTGAGTTTGTCGGCACGGACGTGCTATCAGTCGCGCCGACAAATCAATCGGCCCTGCGGCGGCCCGCTCCCAGGGCCCCGCCGCGGCTCTTCGCTCAAGGAATGCGTCCATGGAACGGCTTCTCGTCCTCGTCCGTCACGGACAGAGCGAGTGGAACCTCAAGAACCTCTTCACGGGCTGGCGCGATCCGGGCCTGACCGAGAAGGGTGTCGCCGAGGCAAAGCGCGCTGGCAGCCTGCTCGCCGCGGAAGGGTTGAGCTTCGACTTGGCTTACACGTCCGCCCTCGGCCGCGCCCAGCGCACCTGTTCGTTGATGCTGGAAGAGATGGGCCTGAGCGGCATCGAGACCATCGCCGATCAGGCGCTGAACGAGCGCGATTATGGTGACCTCTCGGGCCTCGACAAGGACAAGGCGCGCGAGCGCTGGGGCGATGAGCAGGTGCATATCTGGCGCCGCTCCTACGATATTCAGCCGCCCGGCGGAGAGAGCCTGCGCGATACCGTGGCGCGGACGCTGCCTTATTATGTGCAGGAAATCCTGCCGAGCGTGCTGCGCGGCCGGCGCACCCTGGTGGCGGCCCACGGCAATTCGCTGCGCGCATTGGTGATGGTGCTGGAGCGGCACACGCCCGAGACCATCGTGAAGCGCGAGCTCGCCACCGGCGCGCCCATCATCTATCGCCTCGCACCCGACGCCACGGTGGAAGAATATCGCGACCTGATCGTCTGATCCGCCCCGGCCCGTTCGCGCGGGCCGGGTGATTAGGTCAGGTGTGGCGCATCAGCGCATGGCAGGCGCCGGCGGCTCGGAAAGCGCGCCTGCGCCAGGCTTCGCGGGACGCGGCGCCTGGGCAAGGCCGGCGGCAAGCCGCACCGCCACCGCCTGCGCGAAGCATTTGTAGCTCCAATCGGTCAGGTGCAGGCCGTCGAGGATGATCATCTGCGAGAGCGGCACGCCGTCGCGCTCCTTCCAGGCCTTCATCATGGCGTAGCGGGCGATCACCGGGACATTCTCCTGCTGTCCGACCTCGGCGATGAGCTTCAGCATCGGCCCCGTGTCGGCGTCGATATTCACCCAGGGCGAATATTGCAGATCAATCAGCACCGGGTCGGCGCCATACGCGCGGATGGCGGCGATGCCGGTGCGCAGCTGCGCGCCGAAATTGCCCAGGCCGAAGCTGCGCAGCACATAATTCGTGCCCACCTGCCAGAGCACCACATCCGGTTTCAGCGCGCCGACATCGCGGTCGAAGCGGGCGAGATTCTCCGGCACGTCCTCCGCATTGCCGCCCTTGTTGATCACCTTGATCTGCGTGCCGGGGAAGCGCGCCTGCAATTCCGCCTCCAGCACCGCGGGATAGGTGCGTGAGGGATCGGAGGCGCCCACCCCGGTGGTGGAGGACGAGCCGATCGCGACGATGGTGATCGCCTTGGTGCGCGCGAATGTTGCGGCCGCGCGCGGCACGCTGAGGGCCGCCTGGGGCGGCTGGGCGGGGCAGGCGGCCGTCTGGGCCAGGATGGGCGTGGCGAACAGGGCCAGCAGCGCGACGCCGCAGGCGCTTCGCGCAATGCCGGAAAACAACGCGGCCATGCCGCTCTCCTTATGTGGCGTCCTAGAGCGCCTTCTGGCGCAGTGCGAACCCGAACAGGACGGTGGTGACGCCGTTCACGATCAGGTCGATGCCCAGGAACAGGCCGAGCAGGAATACCGAATTCACCGGCCAGCCGGCAATGATGATCACCCCCAGAAGGAAGGTGACCACGCCCGAGAGGGCGAGAAATCCCCAGCCGGCCGCCGGGCGCGCGCCGATCGCCGCGAAGATGCGGAATCCGCCGCCGACCACCAGCGACACGCCGATCATCAAGGTGATGATGCCGGCCGCGAGCAGCGGCTGATACATGATGAGGCCGCCGGCGATCACATACAGCACACCGCCCAGCAGCCAGAACAGGAAGCGCCCCCAGCTCTGCACGCGAAAAGCGTGGAGAATTTCCACGATGCCGGCGACCAGCACCAGCGCGCCGACATAAAGCGCGGTGACGAGCGTGGACGTGAGCAGGTGCGCGAGCGCGATGAAGCCCAGCACCACGAAGGCGATCCCAAGGGCCACAAACCAGCCCCAGCTGGCTCGGATCTCGGTGATGTGAAGCTTGGCGGTGGGGGAGGAAAGGCTGGTGGGCATGATTGGTGCTCCGGCAGCGGAATGCCGTCCGCAAGCGATCATATCCGCCCCTTCGGTGCAATGCTAAGACGCAATGGGATGGCGCCGGGGGGCGCATAATTTGCCGTTGCGATTCGCCGCAGGCCGGAAACCCGCTGATGACGCAGACCAAACGTTCGAGCCGCGTCGCCCAGGAGCAAGCAGAAGCAGAGCGCCGCGCGGTCGAGATCGCCGGGCTCTGGGTGGGCCATCGCGTGGTGCGGCTGCATGCGCGCCTGTTCATCTCGGTCCTGATCGGGCTCCTCACCTTCGCCATTCTGATCCGCACCGGCGTTGCGGAGGGCGTGATGGGCGCCCTGATCTCGTGGGACATCACGGTTTTCGCGTGGCTCTGCCTCGTGGGAGTGCTGGTGGTGCGCACCGACGCCAAGATGCTGAGCATCCATGCGGGCATCGACGACGAGGGCGGGCCGGTCATCCTGATCGCCTCGCTGCTGTGCGCCGGCATCAGCCTGGTGGCCGTCATCATGGCCAGCGGCCATCACGGGACCGGCGGCAGTTCCTCGCCGGAGCGGGTCGGACTGGCGGTGGGCACCTTGCTGTTGTCCTGGCTGTTCCTTCACACGATCTATGCGCTGCATTATTCGCGGGAATATTATTCCTCCCACCCCGATGCCGCGCCCATGCTCGTATTTCCCGGCGATGCGCAGCCCGATTATTGGGACCTGCTCTATTTCTCGTTCAATATCGGCACCGCCTCGCAGACCGCGGACATCACGATTCCCTCGCCCCGCCTGCGCCGGGTGGTTCTGGGGCACCAGATCGCCTCCTACATCTTCAATGCGGCGGTGATTGCTCTCGGGGTCAACGTCGCCGCGAGCCTCGTATAGGGCGCAGCGCGCTTATGGTGCAGCGCACATCAAAGGTTGTATCGAATCGTTAAATGCGCGCTCTGATGCGCGAAATACAGCTCCAGATGCCCCGATTGCTCCGGCGCATTTTTTCATTAAACTGTAATAAAGGTGGCCGCCGGCCCCGTACGATGCGCTGGGTGGAGGTGCAGGTGCCACAACGCGTCTCTGCATTTGTGTGCGGTGTGCAAAAAGGCGGGACAACGAGCCTGTTCGAATATCTGAGCGCACACCCCGATCTGGCCGCGCCGGACCGCAAGGAGCTTCATTTCTTCGACAATGAGGCGATCGACTGGCCGCGACCGGACTATTCCATCCTGGAGGCTGCTTTTCCGAAGGATGATGGACGCCTGCGGTTCGAGGCGACGCCGATCTATATGTTCTGGCCGCCGGCTATGGCACGCATCCGGGCCTATAATCCGAAAGCGCGGCTGATCTTCCTGTTTCGCGACCCGTGCGAGCGCGCCTGGTCCCAATGGTGCATGAACTATGTCCGCGGCGAGGAGGACATGATGTTTGCCGACGCCATCCGGGAGGGCCGTGCCCGCCTGCCGCCGGATGAGCCGCTGACGTGGGCATGGCGGCAGTTCAGCTATGTCGAGCGCGGCTTCTATGCCTCCCAGGTACAGCGGGCTCTGGCGCACTTTCCCGCCGACCAATTGCTGTTCCTTCGCTCGCAGGATCTGGCGCGCGATCCGCAAACGACGCTCGCGCGCATCGCCGCTTTCCTTGGCCTGAACAGCTTTCCGCCCATGGCAGCCAAGCGCGCATTCGAGCGGCCCCGGAGGATATGGCCGTGCCATCCCTGCGCGGCCGACAATGCGCTGATATCCAGCCTGCTGGCGAGGGAGGTGGACACCTTCGCGGACCTGACCGGGCTCGACGTGTCGGACTGGCCGGTGATGAATTTCGCCTCTTCCGGCCGCGCGCGACCGGCGCGGATATTGCGCCGGGGCATGGGTAGTCTCATGCGAGCGGTACGCAATAGCGCACGAACGCGTCAGCCGGTGTGAACGAATCATAAAGGCGGCGCGCGGTCGCGTTGTTGGCCTTGGTGTGCCAATAAAGCTCCGTCCAGCCCTCGGCCCGGCCGCGCGTCACGAGATCTTGAATCAAGGCGCGACCGATGCCGCCACCGCGTACCGTGGGATCGACAAACAGATCTTCCAGATAGCAGCGCGGTCCGTGGCCCCAGGTGCCGGGATGCAGCACGCTGGTGGCGAAGCCCACCACCTTGCCCGCGCGTTCGGCGAGGCGGCAGCAGATGGGCGAGGCGGGATCGAGGATGCGGGCCCAGGTGTGCGCGGTGACATCTTCCGGCACGTCGGTTTCATAGAAGGCGGTGTAGCCTGCCCACAGTTCGCGCCAGCGCGCTTCATCGCCCGGCGCGGCATCGCGCAGGACCATGGCCATTGGGTGGGAAGCCGTCCCTCTTTCGTCGTCCGAGCCGGCCATGCCTATCCCCGTTCAATGAAAGGTCACCGGTCCGCCGGGTGGCCGGACCTCGTGGCGTGTGAGACGGCGCGTGATGGCGGCGGCTCAAAAGAAAAGCGCGCCGGAGGGGCGCGCTTCTATTCTATTCCCAAAGCCCGAAGGTCTCGCGACTCAGTGGCTCTGAGAGTTGGACCCCGCATTGGCCTGCGCGCCGCCGGTCTTGGGCATGATGACCACCTTGGTGCCCACCTTGACCCGGTCGAACAGGTCTTCCACGTCCGCGTTCAGCATGCGGAAGCAGCCGGAGGACACGAACTTGCCGATGGTCTGCGGCTCGTTGGTGCCGTGAATCCGATACACGGTGCCACCGAGATACAGCGTGCGCGCGCCGAGCGGATTGCCGGGGCCGCCGGCCATGAAGCGCGGCAGATAGGGCTGGCGGGTGATCATTTCCGCCGGCGGGCGCCAATCGGCCCATTCCGCCTTGCGGGTGATCTTTTCGGTGCCGGCCCAGGTGAAGCCGTCGCGACCCACGCCGATGCCGTAGCGGATCGCCTTGCCGCCACCCTGCACCAGATAGAGATAGGTGTTCGAGGTATCGATAACGATGGTGCCGGCGGGCTGGGTGCTCGGGAAATCCACCGTCTGGCGGCGGAAGCGCTCCGGCACCGGCTCGCTCGGATCGACATCCTCGATGCGCGGGCCGGAGGGCGCTTCCTGCGTGCCGGGAACAACGGCGGCATTGGCCCCGTACACGCCGGACGGCGGCGCGCTCCCCGGTGCCTGACCGGCGCCGCCATAAGAGGCCGTCTGCGGCTGCACATAACCCTGCTGGGGTTGGACATAGCCTTGCTGCGGCTGCACATAGCCCTGCTGGAGCGCCTGCGCGCGCAAGGCATCCTGCTGCGCGGAGGTCGGCGGCTCGGCGGAAGCCTGGGGCTGCACATAGCCCTGGGGCTGCTGGGCGTAGCCGGGCTGGGGCTGAACATAGCCCTGCGGCGCGGCGGAACCATGCGCGCCCTGGGCGGCGTAGCCGCCCTGCGGGGCATAGCTGCCTTGGGGCGCGATCGAGATCGGTTGGTTGCTGGGCGCTGCGGCCTGCACGGGCGCGCCCTGGGAATATCCCTGCTGAGGCGCCGGCTGGGCATAGCCGGGCGCGGCATAGGACGGCGCCTGGACGCTGCCCGGCGGCGGCGCGATGGGCGCGCTCTGCACGGCATCGTTGCGCGTCGCGGGACGGGCATAAGGATCATTATAGCCGGGTACGGTTCCCGCCGGTTCGGGAGCGATGGCGCCGGTCGCGTCGTCCTCGTCCACCGCCGCGGCGGCCGCGGGGACGTAATACCGGCTCTGAACGGGCTGAGCCTGTGCCGAAGCAGCCAGGACGGAGATCCCAAGGGCGGAGAGGAGTGTGTTGCGCAGCGTCATGGGATTCGTTGTTAATCCTGAAACGTGACGAAATTGGAAACGGGCGGAATTTTTTCATCTCATCGTCTTGCGAAGCTTGCACGCCCGGGCATCAAGTGTCCCTGCGATAAATCAAGCCCGCTCACCGATGGTCCCCGTCGTTTCCATAACCACTTGAGGGCACCGAGTGTTCCCTTGAACTCGTAACGCTCGCCCGACCGCAGCGCAACGCAAAGACGCGCTGGTAACCCAAACGTGGTGCAATCCTGAAATGCGTTGCACGAGGGTGACGGTCGCGCCGCTTGAAAACCATTCCGGATCAATATAAAGATATCTTTATGTCTTTAGTTGGCCATGATCTCACGGTGAAGCCGCTGTCCTATGCCATCCTCCTCGAGGGGCTGAAGGCGGCGGGTGAGGACACGCGCCTGCGCCTGCTCGCCGTGCTCGGCGAGGCGGAGCTGACGGTCTCCGACCTCACGGAGATTCTCGGCCAATCCCAGCCGCGCATTTCGCGCCACCTCAAGCTGCTGGCGGACGCCGGCTTGGTGGAGCGCCACCGCGAGGCCAGCTGGATGTTCTATCGCCGGGCCGCGGAAGGGCCGGGCGCGTCCCTCGCCGCCATCCTGCTCCAGTTGCTCGACCCGCTGGACGACGTGGCGCGGCGCGATCTCGAGCGCCTCGCCGAGGTGCGGGCCGCCCGTGCCCAGGCGGCGCAGACCTATTTCGCCGCCCATGCCGCCCAATGGGATGCCATCCGCAGCCTTCACGTGCCCGAGACGGCGGTGGAAGCGGCGGTCCGCGAGGCCTTGTCCGGGCGGTCCATCGACGCGCTGCTCGATCTCGGCACCGGCACCGGCCGCATGCTGGAGCTGTTCGCGCCCGAGATTGGGCGCGGCGTGGGCGTCGATCTCTCGCCCGACATGCTGGGCATCGCGCGCGCCCACCTGGAGCAGGCGGGCATCCGCAATTGCTCGGTCCGGCAGGGCGACATCTACAATCTCGCCATGCCGCGCGAGAGCTTCGATGCCATCATCATCCATCAGGTGCTGCACTTCCTGGAAGATGCCGGCCGCGCGGTGCGCGAGGCGGCGCGCCTGCTGCGGCCCGGTGGGCGCCTGCTGGTGATTGATTTTGCACCGCACGATCTGGAATTCCTGCGCGAAGCCCATGCCCACCGCCGGCTCGGATTCTCCGCCGAGGCGGTGGAGGGCTGGCTGAGCCAGGCCGGCCTCGTGCCGACCATGCATCGCCTGCTCGCCCCCGTGCGAAGCGGCGGCGATGCGCTGACGGTATCCTTATGGCTCGCCCGCGACCCGCGTGTCGCCGAAGCCCAAGAACAGAGAGAGGTTGCGTGATGGCCGGGCCGATCCGTGCGAGCCGGGAAATTGGCAAGGCGCCAGTGGGCGTCTCGTTTGAATTCTTCCCGCCCAAGAGCGAGGAGATGGAGCGCACCCTGTGGGCCAGCGTCGCCCGCCTCGCGCCGCTCGCGCCGCGCTTCGTCTCCGTGACCTACGGCGCCGGCGGCTCCACGCGCGAGCGTACCCACGCCACCGTCGAGCGGCTGGTGCGCGAGACCGATCTTGCCCCCGCCGCCCATCTCACCTGCGTGGCCGCGACCCGCGCCGAGATCGACGATGTGGTGCGCGCCTATGCCAAGGCGGGCGTGAAGCACATTGTCGCCCTGCGCGGCGATCCCTCCAGCGGGGTCGGCACGACATACGAGCCGCACCCGGACGGCTATGCCCATGCCTGCGATCTGGTGGCGGGCATTCGCAAGCTCGGGGATTTCGAGGTCTCCGTCTCGGCCTATCCGGAAAAGCATCCCGAGAGCCCGAGCATCGATGCCGACATCGATTATCTGAAGGAGAAGGTGGACAATGGGGCGACCCGCGCCATCACCCAATTCTTCTTCGATAACGACGTCTATTTCCGCTATCTGGACAAGGTGCGCGCGCGCGGCATCGACATTCCGATCCTGCCCGGCATCCTGCCCGTGACCAATTTCAAGCAGGCCGCGAACTTCGCCGCCCGCACCGGCGCAAGCGTGCCGGATTGGCTCGCCAAGCGCTTCGAGGGGCTCGACAATGATCCCGAGACGCGCAAGCTGATCGCCGCCGCCGTCGCCGCCGAGCAGGCCACCGACCTGGTGGATCGGGGCGCCGACGATATCCATTTCTACACCTTGAACCGCGCCGACCTGGTCTATGCCATCTGCCACCTGCTTGGGCTTCGGGCCAAGGGCGTGGAAAGCACGATGCCGCAGGCCGTCGCGGTGTGATGTTTGGCGTTTAATGCGGGGCGGCGGCGCCGCTTCGAGCGGTCCGGGCCGTTTCCCGAGCAGACGATTCAAGGCTTCCCAGACGGGATCAGTGGTGCACCATGACCGACACCCGAGACAAGACCACCGCCGCCCTCCATGCCGCCGCGCGCGAGCGCATCCTGGTGCTGGACGGGGCCATGGGCACCATGATCCAGGGCCTGAGGCTGGACGAGGCGGGCTATCGCGGCGCGCGCTTCGCCGACTGGCCGCGGGATGTGAAGGGCAATAACGACCTGCTGAACCTGACCCGGCAGGACGACGTGCGCGCCATCCACCTGAAGTATTTCCTGGCCGGCGCCGACATCGTCGAAACCAACACGTTTTCCTCCACCACCATCGCCCAGGCCGATTACGGCATGGAGGAATTCGCCTACGAGCTGAATGTGGAAGGCGCGCGCCTCGCCAAGGAAGCGGCGGCGCAAGCGCAGGCGCAGGACGGGCGCCCCCGCTTCGTCGCCGGCGCCATCGGCCCCACCAATCGCACCGCCTCCATCTCGCCGGACGTGAACGACCCCGGCTTCCGCGCCACCTCGTTCGACGAACTGGCCGTGGCCTATGGTGAGCAGGCGCGCGGCCTGCTGGCCGGCGGCTCCGATCTGCTGCTGATCGAGACCATCTTCGACACGCTGAATGCCAAGGCCGCGATCTTCGCCATCGAGGGGCTGTTCGACGAACTCGGCACTCGCGTGCCGGTGATGATCTCCGGCACCATCACGGATTTGTCCGGGCGCACCCTTTCCGGGCAGACGCCGGCGGCCTTCTGGTATTCGCTGCGCCATGCGCAGCCGTTCTCCATCGGCCTCAATTGCGCGCTCGGCGCCAAGGAGATGCGCGCCCATATCGTCGAGATCGGCAAGGTGGCCGATACCTTGGTGTGCGCTTATCCCAATGCCGGCCTGCCCAACGAATTCGGCATGTATGACGAGAGCCCCGAGGCCATGGCGGCCCTGGTGGGCGAATTCGCCGCCTCCGGCCTCGTGAATATCGTCGGCGGCTGCTGCGGCACCACGCCGGACCATATCGCCGCCGTGGCGAAGGCGGTCTCCATCCACAAGCCGCGCCTCGTGCCCGAACTGCCGCCCATGCTGCGCCTTTCGGGCCTGGAGCCGTTCGAGCTGACGCCGCAGATCCCGTTCGTGAACGTGGGTGAGCGCACCAACGTCACCGGCTCGGCCCGCTTCCGCAAGCTGATCACCAACGGCGATTTCCCCGCTGCGCTCGCGGTTGCCCGCGACCAGGTGGAAAACGGCGCCCAGGTCATCGACATCAACATGGACGAGGGCCTGCTGGACAGCCAGAAGGCCATGGTCACCTTCCTCAACCTGGTCGCCGCCGAGCCGGACATCTCCCGCGTTCCGGTGATGGTGGACAGCTCCAAGTGGTCGATCATCGAGGCCGGACTGAAGTGCATCCAGGGCAAGGGCATCGTCAATTCCATCTCCATGAAGGAGGGGGAGGAGGGCTTCCGTGCCCAGGCGCGCCTCGTGCGCCGCTATGGCGCCGCCGTCGTGGTGATGGCGTTCGACGAGCAGGGGCAGGCCGACACGTTCGAGCGCAAGACCCAGATCTGCGCCCGCGCCTATAAGATCCTCACCGAGGAACTCGGCTTCCCGCCTGAGGACATCATCTTCGATCCCAACATCTTCGCGGTCGCCACCGGCATCGAGGAGCACGCGCCCTATGGCGTGTATTTCATCGAGGCCACGCGCTGGATTCGCGCGCACTTGCCGCATGCCCATATCTCAGGCGGCGTTTCGAACCTGTCGTTCTCGTTCCGCGGCAACGAGCCGGTGCGCGAGGCCATGCACGCGGTGTTCCTCTACCACGCCATCAAGGCGGGCATGGACATGGGCATCGTCAATGCCGGCCAGCTCGCGCTGTACGACGAAATTCCGGCCGAGCTGCGCGAGGCCTGCGAGGACGTGGTTCTCAACCGCAATCCGGATTCCACCGAGCGCCTGCTGACCCTGGCCGAAGGCTTCAAGGGCGGCGCCGGCAAGGAGAAGAAGGAGGCCGATCTTGCCTGGCGCACCTGGCCGGTGGAGAAGCGCCTCGCCCATGCGCTGATCAACGGCATCACCGAGTTCGTCGATGCCGACACCGAGGAAGCCCGCCAGAGCGTGGCGCGTCCGCTCCACGTCATCGAGGGCCCGCTGATGGCCGGCATGAACGTGGTCGGCGACCTGTTCGGCGCCGGCAAGATGTTCCTGCCCCAGGTGGTGAAGTCGGCGCGTGTGATGAAGCAGGCGGTGGCCTATCTCATGCCCTTCATGGAGCAGGAGAAGCTGGACAACGGCACCACCGAATCCTCCTCCGCCGGCAAGATCCTGATGGCGACGGTGAAGGGCGACGTGCACGACATCGGCAAGAACATCGTCGGCGTCGTGTTGCAGTGCAATAATTTCGAGGTCATCGACCTCGGCGTCATGGTGCCCTCGGCCAAGATCCTGGAAACCGCCAAGCGCGAGAATGTGGATGTGATCGGCCTGTCCGGCCTCATCACCCCGTCGCTGGACGAGATGGTTTCAGTCGCCTCCGAAATGGAGCGCGAGGGCTTCGTGGTGCCGCTGCTGATCGGCGGGGCGACCACCTCGCGCGTCCATACGGCGGTGAAGATCGCGCCCCAGTATGAGCGCGGGCAGGCGGTCTATGTCACCGACGCGAGCCGCGCGGTCGGCGTGGTGGCGAATTTGCTCAACCCGGAAACCCGCGCCGCCTACATGGCCGATGTGAAGGCGGAATATGTGAAGCTGGCGGACGCCCATGCCCGCGCGGACGCCGCCAAGCAGCGCGTGCCGCTGGCGAAGGCGCGCGAGAATGGGCTGAAGCTGGATTTCTCGACCTATCTCCCGCCCAAGCCCAGCTTCCTCGGCACCCGCGTGTTCGAGGACCACGACCTCGCCGACCTCGTGCCCTTCATCGATTGGACGCCGTTCTTCCAGTCCTGGGAATTGTCCGGCCGGTATCCGGCGATCCTGGATGACCCCACCGTGGGCGAGCCCGCGCGCAACCTGTTCAAGGATGCGCAGGCCATGTTGGCGCAGATGGTGGAAGAGAAGTGGGTGACGGCGAAGGCGGTGGTCGGCTTCTGGCCCGCCAACAGCATCGGCGACGACATCGTCCTGTTCCGCGACGACACCCGCAAGACCCCGCTCGCGACCCTGCACACCCTGCGCCAGCAATTGGCCCGGCGCGAGGGTCGATACAATCTCGCCTTGTCGGATTTCATCGCGCCGCTGGAAACCGGCGTGCCGGATTATGTGGGCGGCTTCGCCGTCACCACCGGTTTTGGGGAACAGGCCCGCTCGGATGCCTTCAAGCACGCCAATGACGATTATTCCGCGATCCTGGTGAAGGCGCTGGCGGACCGGCTGGCGGAAGCTTTCGCCGAGCGCATGCACCATCTGGTGCGCACCCAGTTCTGGGCCTATGCGCCGGAGGAGGGGCTCTCCACCGACGACATCATCCTGGAGAAATATCGCGGCATCCGTCCGGCGCCGGGCTATCCGGCCCAGCCCGACCATACGGAGAAGGGGACGCTGTTCTCGATCCTGGATGCCACCAGCAAGATCGGCCTGGAACTGACCGAGAGCTATGCCATGTGGCCTGGCGCGGCCGTTTCCGGCCTGTATTTCTCCCACCCCGAGAGCGCTTATTTCGGCGTCGGCCGGATCGAGCGCGACCAAGTGGAGGATTATGCCACCCGCAAGGGATGGAGCGTGGAAGAAGGCGAGCGCTGGCTCGCGCCGATCCTCAATTACGATCCCACCCGGCGCGAGGCGGCGGAATAAGGGCGGCGTGGGGGCTCGCGCTCAGCCTTCAACGCGCTGTCACGCAACAAAAAAGCCGAGGCGCGCAGCCTCGGCTTTTTTCGATCCAGAAAGCGCGATGGCTGACGGAATGCCCGTCAGCGCACGTGCTGTTCGTTCAGATCCCGCTCATGGGATAGTTCGGGCTCTCGCGGGTGATGGTCACGTCGTGGACGTGGCTCTCGCGCAGGCCGGCGGAGGAGATGCGCACGAAGCGCGCCTTCTCGCGGAATTCGGCCAGGTCCGCGCCGCCCACATAGCCCATGGCGGCGCGCAGGCCGCCGGAGAGCTGGTGCAGCACCGCCGAGACCGGCCCCTTATAGGCCACCTGACCCTCGATGCCTTCCGGCACCAGCTTCAGCGTGTCGCGCACTTCCGCCTGGAAATAGCGATCCGCCGAGCCGCGCGACATGGCGCCCACCGAGCCCATGCCGCGATAGGATTTGTACGAGCGGCCCTGGAACAGGAACACTTCGCCCGGGCTCTCGTCTGTGCCGGCCAGCAGCGAGCCGATCATGGCGCAGGAGGCGCCGGCGGCGAGCGCCTTGGCGAGATCGCCGGAATATTTGATGCCGCCGTCCGCGATCACCGGGGTGTTGGTTGCCTGGGCCGCCTCCACCGCATCCATCACGGCGGTCAGCTGGGGCACGCCCACGCCCGCGACGATGCGGGTGGTGCAGATGGAGCCGGGGCCGATGCCGCGGCGACGCGCAGGCGGCCCTGCTCGTCCTTGGCGGCATTGGGATTGGCGACCGCCTTCTCGATGTCCTTCACCGTGATCAGGCCGACGCAGCGATAATCATTGTCCACCACCAGCAGCTTCTCGATGCGGTGATGATGCAGCAGGCGCTTGGCTTCGCTCTGGTTGACGCCCTCATCCACGGTGATGAGCTTGTCCTTGGTCATCAGCTCGGCGACCCGCTGGGTGGGGTCGGTGGCGAAGCGCACGTCGCGGTTGGTGAGGATGCCGACCAGCTTGCCGCCGCGCCCGTTGGAGCCGCGCTCCACCACCGGAATGCCGGAGATGGAATAGCGCTTCATCAGCGCCAGGGCATCGGCCAGCGTGTCGTCGGGATGGATGGTGACGGGGTTCACCACCATGCCCGATTCGAACTTCTTCACCTGCCGCACATGCTCGGCCTGGATTTCCGGCGTGAGGTTGCGGTGAATGACGCCGATGCCGCCGGCCTGGGCCATGGCGATGGCGAGGCGCGATTCGGTCACCGTATCCATCGCGGCGGACAGGATCGGAATGTTGAGCGTGATGGTGGAGGTCAGGCGGCTGATCAGTTTCACATCGCCGGGCATGACTTCCGACGGGCCGGGCAGCAGCAGCACGTCGTCGAAGGTCAGCGCTTCGCGAAAGGGCGAACCGGAAATGGGGTGGATCGAGCCGGGCACGCTGGGCGACGACATGGCCAACTCCTTGATATGAGCGCGGCCGAAAGTCCGGCCGGGAAGAAGGAAACGCGGCGGAAGAGCTCGTCCCGGCTGCGTTATCGAGTTGGCGGTGGCGCATACCATGGCCGGGCGACGATTCAAAGACCCGCCGGCACGCTTCCTCCATGCGTCCGGCGCAGGGGCGCCCTGCGAGAGACGGCCGATCGCGCTCCGCGCGGCCCCAAAGCTTCGCCCGGACTCGATGCATTTAAAATATACATAGTAATATCAACATCTTATATGGGGGTGCCCCAAGCAATTCCTGATCGACATTTCGTGGACATGCTCTAATGTCGCCACGCCCTGCGCAAAGGCACGTCCGTGTGAGCGGCGTGCGGTGCGAGACGGGTGGGGTGTCGGGCAAGGAATGCGTGCATGTACATGATGCTGTTCGGGCTCGTCCTGTTGCTGGGGGGCCATGTGCTGGTCAGCCTTCGGGGGACGCGGGCGCATTTGATCGCCCGTCTCGGCGAGGGGCAGTACAAGGGCTTCTTCTCGCTCGTGGCGGTCAGCGGCCTGTTGCTGACGGCCTATGGATTCGCCCTGTGGCGGGCGGCGGGCTCGGCCCCGGTGTGGGATCCGCCGCTGTTCATGCGCCACATCACCATGCTGCTGATGCTGTTTGCCGCCATCGCTGGCGTTGCGGCCTATGTGCCGAGCCATATCAAGGCGAAGCTCAAGCATCCCTTGCTTGTCGCGGTGAAGATCTGGGCGCTGGCCCATCTGCTATCCAATGGCGATATCGCCTCCATCGTCCTGTTCGGCGCGGTGCTCGCCTGGGCGGTTTATGACCGTATTTCGCTGAAGCGCCGCGGCGATCCGCTGCCGGTGGCGCCGCAGGGCTACAAAGGTGATGCGCTGGCGGTGGCCGGCGGGATTGTCGCCTATCTTCTGCTCGCCTTCGTCTTCCACCCCTATGTCGTCGGCGTGCCCGTCATGGGCTGATGTTTCGGGCGGGCCGGGCGTCCGGCTCCCTCGTTTCACGCTTCAAATAAGAAACATACCGAGGAACGCGTCATGTCCATCCAAGCCGACGCCAAGCGCGTCACCGCGCCGGAAATCTTCGCGCGCAAGGGCGGGGACCCCATCGTCTCCCTGACCTCCTACCATGCCCATACCGCTCAGCTGCTGGATCGCCATGTGGATGTGATCCTGGTCGGCGACAGCCTGGGCATGGTGATGCATGGGCTTGAAACCACCGTGCCGGTCACGGTGGAGATGATGATCGTGCACGGGCGCGCGGTCGTGCGCGGCACGAAGCGGGCGCTGATCGTGGTGGACCTGCCGTTCGGCAGCTATGAGGCAAGCCCGGTGGAGGCCTTCCACACCGCCGCCCGCGTGCTCAAGGAGACCGGCGCCGGCGCCGTGAAGCTGGAAGGCGGCGTGCGCATGGCCGAGACCGTCCGCTTCCTGGTGGACCGCGGCGTGCCGGTGATGGGCCATGTGGGCCTGACCCCGCAGGCCATCAACACGCTCGGCTCGTTCAAGGCGCGCGGCCGCGACGATGCCGAGGCCGCCGCCATCGTCGAAGACGCCCGCGCGGTCGCGGATGCCGGTGCGTTCGCCATCGTGCTGGAGGCCATGGCCGAGCCGGTGGCCCGCCGGATCACGCAAGAGGTCTCCACGCCGACCATCGGCATCGGCGGCAGCCCGGCGTGCGATGGCCAGATCCTGGTGCTCGAGGACATGCTCGGCCTTGGCCAGCGGGTGCCGAAGTTCGTGAAGAAATATGCCGAGCTGGGTCCCGCCATCGAACAGGCGGTGGCCAATTATGCCGACGAGGTGCGCGCCCGCACCTTCCCCGGCCCCGAGCATACCTATGCGCCCAAGGTGCCGAAGGCGTGAACCGGCCCGCGGACGGTATCGCAGCCCTCCTTGTCGAAAACGCGGTGCGCGGCCACCCCCGCGCGCGCGCGTTCGCGGCGCAGGGGCGGCGCGGGCTGGGCATCCTTGGCGTGTTTCTGGTCGCGGCGATGGCGCTCGTGCGCCCGGCCGCGGCGGCGGAGGACTGCCTGCTCGTCACCGAGCTGAAGACCGCCCAGGTTGTGGCCAAGCAGGGGCTGTGCGCGAGCCGGCATTCGCCCGCCTCCACCTTCAAGATCGCTTTGGCGCTCATGGGCTATGACAGCTTGATCCTGAAGAGCGCGACGGCGCCGGTGTTCACCACCGAGCCGGGCCTCGCGGAAGGGCAGGGGGCGCAGAAGGAGACCTGGGCCGGCCCGCAGACGCCGCAGAGCTGGATGAAGAATTCCGTCGTCTGGTACTCGCAGGTGCTGACTCGAAAGCTCGGCGCGGAAAAATTCGCCGGCTATGTGAAGGCCTTCGTCTATGGCAACGAGAATCTCTCCGGCGATCCGGGCAAGGACAACGGGCTGATTCGCGCCTGGCTGTCCTCCTCGCTCCAGATCTCGCCGCGCGAGCAGGTCGACTTCCTGCGCAAGATGCTGAAGGGCGACCTCCCCGTCAGCGCCGATGCGGTGGACAAGACCGTCGCCTTGCTGAAGGTGCCGGAGGAACCGGCGGGCTACACGCTTTACGGCAAGACCGGCTCCGGCTTCCTCCAGCTCAATGACGGCACGCTGGATCGCACGCGCCCCCTCGGCTGGTTCGTCGGCTGGGCGGAGAAGGGCGGGCGGACGTTTGTGTTCGTGCGCTTCATGTCGCTCGACTTCGCGGTGGACGAACCGCTCGGCCTGCGGGCGCGGCGGCAGGCGCTGATGGCGCTGGAGCCTGTGCTTCGCGCGCAGGATCGCTGAGGCGGCCGTGGACGCGCCGGCCGAAACCCATCATCCGCACGGGCAAGGCGAGGGGCCGGCGCTGCGCCTGTCGGTGGTCATCGCCGCTCTGGTGGCGGCGCTGGTGGGGTTCGGCGGCACCGTGCCGCTGGTTCTTTCGGCGGCGGCGGCCCTCGGCGCTACGCCCGCGCAGACCGCATCCTGGGTCGCGGCCGTGTGTCTCGGCGCGGCGGGAAGCACGCTCTATCTCAGCCTGCGCCATCGCATGCCCATCGTCACGGCATGGTCGACCCCCGGCGCCGCGCTGATCGCCGGCTTTGGCGCCGGCGTCGGCATGCAAGCGGCGGTGGGCGCGTTTCTGCTGGCGGCGGTGCTGGTGATGCTGTGCGCCGCCATTCGCCCGCTCGGGCGTCTCGTGGCGCGCATCCCGGTGAGTGTCGCGGCGGCGATGCTGGCCGGCGTGCTGGCGCGATTCGTCATGGCGGTGGCGGACCATGCGGCGGCAAGCCCGGCCCTGGTGCTGCCGCTGCTGGCGCTGTTTTTCCTGGTGCGGCTGTTCTCGCCGAGCTGGGCGGTGCTGACGGTGCTCGTTGCCGGAGGTGCGGGCGTGTTCGCCTTCGGCCTCAACACGCCGCTGACCGGCGGCTGGGAAATGCCGCAGCTGACCCTGGTTTCGCCGGTGTTCGACCCGGCGGTTATGCTCGGGCTCGGCCTGCCGCTGTTCCTGGTGAGCATGGCGGCGCAGAATCTGCCAGGCTTCGCCGTGCTGCGGGCCTCGGGCTATCAGCCGCCCACGGGGTCGATTCTGGCGGCGACCGGATTGGCCTCGCTGATCCTGGCGCCGGTGGGCTCCCATTCGGTGACGCTGTCCGCCATCACGGCGGCGATCTGCACCGGCAAGGACGCCCACCCCGATCCCGCCAAGCGATTCCTGACCGGGCCATTCTACGCGCTGTTCTATTTCATCCTCGCCGGATTCGGCGCCACCATGGTCGCGGTGTTCGCGGCCCTGCCTCCGGCCCTGATCGCGACCATCGCGGGGCTTGCGCTGCTGTCTCCCCTCACGGGCGCGCTCACGGCCGCGCTCGCCGAGGAAAAAGGGCGGATCGCGGCAGTTGCGACCTTCACCACCACGGTGTCAGGGGTCTCGGCCTTCGGCCTCGGGGCGCCGGTCTGGGGGCTGCTCGCGGGTCTGCTCCTGCTGTTCCTGGATCATGTGCGGGCAAAACTTTAGCCGCTCCGGCCCTCGACGGCCCGGAAGGGTTTGCCACGATGCAGCCGCATGGCTAGTTTACGCGCCCTTGGCCTGGGCTTTGTCCGGCCCCTTTCGGCGCGTGCCTGTTGCGGACCATTCATGACCGATATTTTCCACGAGATCGAAGAAGACCTGCGGCGCGACCGGCTGCGCCGGGTATGGGACCGCTTCGGCATCTATTTCATCATCCTGGTGGTCGCGATCATCGCCGCTGCCGGCGCCTATAGCGCCTATCGCTATTACAGCCTTCAGAAGGCGCAGGCCGCCGGCGCGCGCTATGAGGCGGCCGCCACCCTCGCCGACGATGGCAAGGCGGCTGAAGCGCAGGCCGCCTTCGAAGCGCTGGCCAAGGACGGCCCGGCCGGTTATCGCACCCTGGCGCGGTTCCGCGCGGCGGGCGAAATCGGCGCCAAGGACAAGCCGGCCGGCGTTGCCGCCTTCATGGCGCTCGCCAATGACGGCACTTTGGCTCCGGTGCTGCGCGACCTTGCCAGCGTGCGCGCATCCTTTCTGCTGGTGGATACGGCGCCGCTGGCCGAGATCAAGGCGCAGCTCCAACCGCTCGCCGACGGTACGGGCGGGCTGCGCCATTCGGCGCGCGAGCTGCTTGCTCTGGCGCAGTTCAAGGCTGGCAATCTCGCCGACGCCAATAAGACCGCCCAGCAGGCCATCGACGATCCGGAAGTTCCGCTCGGCGTGCGCAACCGCATGGAGCTGATCCGCACCCTGACCGCCGCTGCCGCCCAGCCGGCGCCGGCTTCGGAAGCCGCAGCCGCTGCCGCCGAGGCGAAGGCCGCCAAGGAGGCGCCTGCTGCCGTGCCGGCTGCTGCCACTGCCGTGCCGGCTCCGGCCGCCGCCGCGCCGGCTGCGTCCGCACCCGTACCCGCCGCCCCGTCCGAACCGGCGCCCGCCACCCCGTCCGCCGCCGGTCCCGGCCCGGCGGAAGGCGGCGGCGCCACGAAATGAGGAGCTTCCCCATGAACCGGCCGCTGCGTCTCCTTCTTGCGGGCTCTCTTCTGCTCGGCCTCAGTGGCTGCGCGGGCTTCGATTTCGACAAGATCAACCCGTTCCAGGAGCGCAAGACCCCGCTTTCGGGCACGCGCCAGCCGGTGTTCCCCAACGGCGTGCCGGGCGTGACTGCCTCCGCGCCGCTGGATCAGCCCTCCAACGCCAATGTGTCGCTTGACGCGATCTCGGCGGCCAAGCCAAATGCCTCCGCGGCCGCGCCGGGCAGCAACTGACTCTAGGGCGCGCGTGCGCCGAGCTTAAAAACATGTCCTTTACCCTCGCCATCGTCGGCCGGCCCAATGTGGGCAAGTCGACCCTGTTCAATCGTCTCGTGGGCAAGAAGCTCGCGCTGGTGGACGACCGCCCCGGCGTGACCCGCGATCGCCGCGAGGGCGATGCGCGCCTGGGCGACCTCTCGTTCCGCATCGTCGATACGGCGGGGCTGGAGGAAGCCGACCCGGCGAGCCTGGAAGGCCGCATGCGGGCGCAGACCGAGGCCGCCATTGGCGACGCCGACGCGCTGCTGTTCATGGTGGACGCGCGTTCCGGCCTCACCCCCACGGACCGCGCGTTCGCCGCCTTGGTGCGCAAATCCGGCAAGCCGACCATTCTCGTCGCCAACAAGAGCGAGGGGAAGGCCGGGGAAGCGGGCTCGATGGAAGCCTATGCGCTCGGCCTCGGCACGCCGATCCCGCTCTCCGCCGAGCATGGCGAGGGCCTGTCCGATCTTTATGACGCCATCTGCGATGCGCTTCCCGCCCACACCATGAAGCCGGAAGACGCCGAGGACGAGCGCGAGGAAACCGACGAGGAGCGCGCCAAGCGCCCCATCAAGGTGGCGGTTCTGGGCCGGCCCAATGCGGGCAAGTCCACCCTCATCAACCGCCTGCTGGGCGAAGACCGGCTGCTGACCGGGCCGGAAGCGGGCATCACCCGCGATTCCATCTCGGTGGAAGTGGAATGGCGCGGCCGCCGGCTCGACGTGTTCGACACCGCCGGCCTGCGCAAGCGCGCGCGCATCGACGACAAGCTGGAGAAGCTCTCCGCCGCCGATGCCCTGCGCGCCATGAAGTTCGCCGAGGTGGTGGTGGTGCTCATCGATGCCACCCGCCCGTTCGAGGAACAGGATTTGCGCATCGCCGATTTGGTGGAGCGCGAGGGCCGGGCGATCGTGATCGGCTTCAACAAATCCGATCTCGTGCCCGATACCGGCCTCATGAGCCGGCTGCGGGAAGAGGCGGACCATCTGCTGCCGCAGATCAAGGGCGTGCCGATCATCCCGATTTCCGGGTTGACCGGACGCGGGCTGGACCGGCTGGTGGAGGCGATCGCGGAAACCTACCGGGTGTGGAACGTCCGCATTCCCACCAATCCGCTCAATCGCTTCCTGCAACAGGCCACCGACACCCATCCGCCGCCGGCGGTCTCCGGCAAGCGGCTGAAGATCCGCTACATGACGCAGGCGAAGGCCCGCCCGCCGAGCTTCGTCATCTTCTGCTCGCGCACGGACGCGGTGCCGGACAGCTATCTGCGCTATCTCTCGAACGGTCTGCGCGCGGCGTTCGACCTGCCGGGCGTGCCGATTCGCATGACCTTGCGCGAAAAGGCCAATCCCTACGCCTCTTGAGGCAGCGGCAGCAGGATCGTGTCCTGCGGCTCCAGGGGCTTTCCTGCGGCGTCGCGCACTTCCAGCGGGGCGACGGGCTTGCCGCAGGCGGCATCCACCAGCGGCGGAAAGCTCTCGCCGCTGGAGAAGCCGTATTTCTCGCCCCATTGGCGCAGGGCGATGACCACGGGAAACAGGTCGCGGCCCTTCGGCGTCAGCACATAATCGTTGAACGCACTGCCGTCCGAGGCGGGAACGCTGGCGAGAATGCCATCGGCGACGAGCGTCTTCAGCCGGGCCGAAAGAATGTTCTTGGCGACCCCCAGGCTCTTCTGAAATTCCCCGAACCGGCGCTTGCCCAGGAAGGCGTCGCGCACGATCAGCAGCGACCACCAGTCGCCCACGACGTCCAGCGTCCGGGCGATGGGGCAGCTCGCTTCGTCCATCCGCGTGCGTTTCACGGCTTTCCTCTCCGCGCCCCGGCGAGCGCTTTTCCATGATGACCATCATCAAACTGGTTGCATTATAAAACCAATGACGCTAAACGTCCATTCGGTTTCAAAATGCAACCACTTAATGGAGCTGAAAATGCGTCTCTCAGGCAAGCGGGCCCTCATCACCGGCGGCAATAGCGGAATCGGGCTGGCCACCGCCCGCCTCTTCATCGCGGAGGGGGCGAAAGTCGCAATCACCGGGCGGAACCGGGAGACGCTGGACGCCGCCGCGAACGAGCTCAGCCCGAATCTCCTGGCGCTGCAGGCCGACGTGGGAGATTTTGAGGCCACCGCCGCCGCGGTGAAACAGGCGGCAGACGCCTTCGGCGGGCTGGACATCGTATTTGCCAATGCCGGCATCGGTGGGTCCACCCCGCTCGGCCAGGCGAGCGTCGAGACCTTCGAAAAGATCATCAGCACCAATCTGACCGGGGTGTTCTTCACGGTGCAGGCCGCCGAACCCTTCCTCGCCAAGGGCGGGTCGGTGGTGCTGAACGGCTCGGTGCTGGCGGTGCTCGGCGCGCCCGGCTGGTCGGCTTATGCTGCCGCCAAGGCCGGCGTGCGCGCGATGTCGCGGGTGCTTGCGTCCGAACTCGCGCCGCGCGGCATCCGGGTGAACGTGGTGGTGCCCGGCGCGGCGCGCACGGCCATCTGGTCCCCTTTTGCGCCCACGCAGGAGGCGCGCGCCGCGCTGGACGCCGGCCTTGCCCGTTCGATCCCGCTCGGCCGCCTCGGCGAGGCGGAGGAAGTGGCGAAGACCGTGCTGTTCCTTGCTTCGGATGATGCCTCCAACATCACCGCCGCCGAGATCGTGGTGGACGGCGGCACCACGGGTGCTCCCTCCGGCGCGCCGATTTATCGCGGCTGAACCTGCGGAGGCGCGGGAACGCGCTTAACGAACGGTGAACCCGCCTCGCTTACCTTTCTGCGCAAATCGACCAATGGGAATGGGTGCGATGGGTGCGGGGATGATCATCAGTCGGAGGGCGGCCCTGCGCGCCCTCTGCGGCGTGGGCGTGGGCCTCATGTCCTCGCCCCTGTTTGCGGTGCGGGCGGCCGACGATCCCGACGAGGTCGCGATCCGCGATCTGAAGCCGGGGACCTATATCTGGTATCCGGAGCGCGCGCCTGACGGGCTGGTCGCGATCGTGGTGTCGCTGCCGCAGCAGCGCTGTTTCGTCTATCGCAACGGCGTGCGCATCGGCATTTCCACGGTTTCGACCGGGCGCGAGGGCCACGACACGCCGACCGGGGTTTTCACCATCCTCAACAAGGACGTGGACCACCATTCCTCGCTCTATAACGATGCCGCCATGCCCTATTCGGAGCGGCTCACCTGGTCGGGCGTGGCGCTCCATGCCGGAGGGCTGCCGGGCTACCCGTCCTCGCACGGCTGCGTGCACCTGCCGCTGTCCTTCGCCAAGCTGCTGTTCTCGGTCACTCAGGTGGGAACGCCGGTGATCATCGCCGATAGCCATAGCGGGCCGGCGGATGTGCTCGATCCCGGCCTGATCCTGCCGGCCGATGTGGACAAGATGTTCGACGCAGACGCCAAGCCGAGCTTGGTGGCGGCGGCCGGCGATCCGGTTTCGCTGGTCGCCAGCGGCGCGGACCGCAAGCTGATCGTGCTGCGCGGCGGCGCAACGGTGCTGGAAGGGGCGATCACCCTCCAGGATCCGACGAAACCGCTCGGCAACGTGGTTTATCTGCTGACGGCCGACGGTGTTGGGCGCACCCCGCGCTGGATGGCGGTGAGCTATGAAGGCAATGGCGCGCAGCCCGGCCTTGCCCAGGAGACGCTCTCGCGTATCGTGGTGGACCCTGCGATCAACCGCGATCTGAGTGCCATGTTGAGCCCCGGCGCCACCTTGCTGGTCACCGACCTGCCGGCCCATCCGGGAACGCGCACCGACAAGGATTTCGTCATCCTCACCCCCAAGGGCACGGTATGAGGACGCGCCGCCCCCCGATCGCCGCGCTGCGACTAGCGGGTCGCGCGGCCGCCCTCTTCATCGCCGTGGCGCTGGCCGCGCCGGAGCCGGTGCGGGCGCAGAGCCCCGCGCCGGGCGAGGTGGCCGCAATACCGGCGCGCGAGCTGTTCGGCGCGGCCAGCGCGCCCGCGCCGCTCGCGGCCAGGGCGGTGGGCTTCTACTCCAAGGGCTGCCTTGCCGGCGGTGCGGCCCTGCCGGTCACCGGCGCCACGTGGCAGGTGATGCGGCTGTCGCGCAACCGCAATTGGGGACATCCCGATCTCATTGATTTTCTTGAGCGTTTTGCCGCCGCCGTGCCCAGGGTCTCGAACTGGCGCGGCATCCTCGTGGGCGACATGGCGCAGCCGCGCGGCGGCCCCATGCGCACGGGGCACGCCTCCCACCAGGTCGGCCTCGATGCGGACATCTGGCTGACGCCGAGCCCGGGGCACGAACTGACGCGCGCGGAGCGTGAAAGCCTCTCCGCCACCCTGGTGGTGCGCCCCGATCGGCTGGACGTGGATCCCAAGGTTTGGACGCCGGACCATATCGCCGTCATCCGCGCCGCTGCGCTTGATCCGCGCGTCGAACGCATTTTCGTGAATGCCGCGATCAAGAAGGCGCTCTGCCGTGATGCCCGCGGCGACCGGGCCTGGATGACCAAGGTGCGTCCCTATTGGGGGCACGATTATCACATGCACGTGCGCTTGAGCTGCCCGGCCGACAGTCCCGATTGCAGCGTGGAAGCCGCTATCCAGGAGCGGTTCCAAGGTGAAGCGTGACGGGGCGGCGATCACGCGTCTGACGAGGATGTATGGGCCGTCTCGATCGTTACATTTTCCAGACCGCGGCGGTCGCCTTCTTGGGCGTGACCATCGTTTTAACGGCCATGATCTGGTCCACCCAGGCGCTGCGCCAGTTGGACCTCGTGACCAGCCAGGGCCAGACCATCCTGGCGTTCTTCGCGATCACATCGCTGTCCGTGCCGACCCTGATCCTGGTGATTGCGCCGGCGGCCCTGTTCATCGCCACCGCCTACACCTTGCTGAAGCTGAACGGCGATTCTGAAATCGTGGTGATGGCTGCGGCGGGCATGAGCCATTGGCGCGTGCTGCGCTCCATGATTCTCCTCGCCACCCTGGTTTCGCTTTTCTGCGCCGCGCTTTCGATTGACCTGGTGCCGGCGAGCCTGCGCCTGTTTCGCGATCAGGTGTCACGGGTTCGCGCGGACGTTGTGTCGTTCGTGGCGCAGCCGGGCCGGTTTGTGAATCTGGCGCAGGGCCTGGTGTTCCATGTGCGCGAACGCTCCGCCAATGGCGTGATGCACGGCGTTTTCATCAATGACGCCCGCGAAAAGGAAATCTCCACCTATCTCGCGGATCGTGGGCAGATCGTCGAAACTCCCAATGGCATTTTCCTGGTGCTCGAAGACGGCTCCATCCACCGGCGGACCTCCGGCTCGGCCAGCAACGGGTCGGTTGTGGCATTCCAGCGCTACGCGTTTGGGCTGTCAGAACTTGCGCCGGGCTCGCAGGCGGTCGATATCCGTCCGAACGAGCGGTCGTTTGAATATGTGCTGAATCCGCCCGCGAACGACGTCTATCGCATCCTGGGGCAGGGGGGGCGGTTCCGCGAGGAGATCCACAAGCGCCTGTCGTCGGGGCTTTATCCCTTTGCCTTCTTCGCCGTGGCGGCCGCCGCGCTGGCGCGTCCGCGCACCACCCGCCAGGGGCGCGCGCTGGCGCTCGCGGCGATCATTCCCATCATGGTGGCGCTCCAGATCGCGAATTTCGTCGTGACTGGCCAATTGCGCACCTCACAGGCGGCGGTGCCCATCGCCTATCTGCTGCCGATCACCTCGATCCTGCTGTGCGCGCTCGCCCTCGACGGACGGGTGAGAATCGCCGTACCCGGCTTCATAACCCGCATCATCGACGCGATCGCGCTGCGCGTTTCCCGGCTCTCGGCGACCTGAGCCATGATCGGAAAAACCCTCGGCTTCTATTTCGCGCGGCGTTTCTTTTCCTCCGTGGCGATGATCTTTTTTTCCTGCGTCGCGCTGATCATGCTGGTGGATTTCCTCGAGATGACCCGCCGCACGGCGGATCGCGACGAGGTGACATCGCTGGTCGTGGGCCTGCTGACGATCTACCGGACACCCGCCTTCACCGAGCAATTGTTGCCGTTTGCGGTGCTGTTCGGCGCCATCGCCACCTTCGTGACGTTGTCGCGCAAGCTTGAGCTGGTCGTTGCAAGAGCGATCGGGCTTTCCGCGTGGCAGTTCATTTTCCCGGCGGTGTTCGTTGCCTTTCTGATCGGCGTTGTTTCCACCACCCTGTTCAATCCCGTCTCCGCGGAATTCAAGGAGCGGGCGAATCGGATGGAGGGAGAGATTTTCAACACCACCGCCGGCCTGATGGCCCAGGGCAAGGCGGGCTTCTGGGTGCGTCAGCAGAGTGTCGACGGGCAAGCCATCATCCAGGCGGGCTCTTCCCAGCAGGGCGGGCGTGAACTGGTGGGCGTGACCATGTTCGAGTTCGATCGCAAAGACCATCTCATGCAGCGCATCGAAGCGCGCTCGGCGGTATTGGAAGACGGTTTTTGGCGTTTGCAGGATGTCCGGGTGCTGGTTCCCGGGTTCGAGCAACAGACTTATTCCGTTTACCTTGTTGCGACGAATCTGGACCCCTCGCAGGTTCAGGAGAGCCTGATCTCGCCGGATACCGTGTCTTTTTGGCAACTTCCGGCGGCGATCGAGAGTGCAGAGCAGCAGGGTTTCGGCGCAAGCCGCTACCGGCTTCAGCTTCAAAGTCTTTTGGCACGGCCATTTTTGCTCGTGGCCATGGTGCTTATCGCCGCGGTGGTGGGCCTGCGCGTGTTTCGCTTCGGGGGGGTCGGCCAGACGATTCTCGGTGGCGTCGTGGCGGGCTTTCTGCTTTATCTGGGAACCAAGCTCGCCGAGGATTTAGGCGAGGCGGGCGTGGTGCATCCCGTTGCTGCTGCATGGTTTCCGGCAGTAGCGGGGATATTCCTGGGGATTCTCGTATTGTTGCACCGGGAGGACGGATGACGGTCGGGTTTCCCCCCGCCGAAGGCCATGGAGCTGCAACCGGCCGGCGCGCCTCGCGCCGCGGCGCGGGCGGCTGGGCTTTTGCCGTCGGCCTTCTGTGCGCTGCGATCGGCTTTGCTGTGCTGCAACCCGGCACGGCAGCGGCGCAGACGGCGAGTTTTGCCAACACCAGATTGCCCAAGACGGACCCCAACAAGAAGATGCTCGTGACCGCCGACGAGCTGGTCTACGATTACGAGAACGACAAGATCTCGGCGGTCGGCAACGTTCAGATTTATTATGACGGCTCCACGCTGGAGGCGAAGCGCGTGACCTTCGACCGCAAGGCGAACACGCTGCGCGCCGAGGGCGATGTGCTGCTGAAGCAGCCCGACGGCAAGGTTCTCACCGCCAATACCATGCAGCTGACCGAGGACTTCCGCGACGGGTTCCTGGACTCGCTGCGGGTGGACACTCCGGATAAGACCCATTTCGCGGCAACCCGCGCCGACCGCACGGACGGCAACATCACGGTGTTCCAGAATGGCGTCTACACCGCCTGCGAACCCTGCAAGGACCATCCGGAAAAGCCGGTGCTCTGGCAGATCAAGGCGGCGCGCATCGTTCACAATCAGAACGAGCAGATGATCTATTACAAGGACGCCACGCTCGAGTTTTTCGGGCTGCCGTTCGCCTATTTCCCTTATTTCTCCTCGCCCGATCCCACGGTGAAGCGCAAGACCGGCTTCCTCATGCCGGAATTCTATAACAACAGCATGCTCGGCATCGGCGCCGGCGTGCCGTTCTTCTGGAACATCGCGCCCGACCGCGACCTGACCTTCGATCCGCTCTATTTCTCCAAACAAGGCCTGCTGGCCAAGGGAGAGTGGCGCCAGCGGCTGATCGACGGCTCCTACAACATCCGCGCCGCCGGCATCCAGCAGCAGGATGTCGAGCAGTTCGCCGGCCTGCCGGGCTACCGCGAAAACCGCGGCATGGTGCAGAGTTCGGGCAATTTCGTCATCAACAGCCAGTGGCAATGGGGCTGGGACGGCACCTTGACGTCCGACCGCACCTTCCTGCGTGACTATGGACTGATCGGCGCCGCCGAAACGGAAAAGATCTCGCAGGCCTATTTGACCGGTCAGGGCGATCGCAGCTTCTTCGACGTGCGGGGAATGTATTTCCTCGGCCTGTCCGTGACCGATAACCAGGATCTCATTCCGGTCGTCGGAACGTTCAATTACAATTACGTCTTCGGCAATCCGATCTTCGGCGGCGAAGCGGGCGTGAAGGTGAATTTCAATTCCGTGTCGCGCAACGAGGCCGATTTTGTCGGTACCTCGGCGGCCACCTCCTGGGTCGGCGGCGCAACCGGAATTCCGCCCGGCTCCTGCCTGCTGAGCAATCCCAACCCGACCCAGTGCCTGCTGCGCGGCGCGCCGGGCGATTATCAGCGGCTCAGCGGCGAATTCTATTGGAAGAAGACGCTGACCGATGCCGCCGGCCAGATGTGGACGCCGTTCGCCAGCGCCCGCGTGGACGTGGCGCACGCCAATATCAGCGCATTGCCCTCCAGCTACACCGATGGTCCCACGCTGGCGGGGCAGAACGTGCTTCAGTCCGGCAATGACGACCTGATCCGCGCCATGCCGGTGATCGGCCTCGATTACCGCTATCCCTTCATCTCGGTGGAGAATTGGGGCACACAGACCATCGAGCCGCGCGCCCAGCTGATCATCCGTCCCAACGAGACGAGCATCGGCAAATTCCCGAACGAGGATGCTCAAAGCCTCGTGTTCGACGATGCCAATCTGTTCTCGGTGAGCAAATATTCCGGCTGGGACCGGGTCGAAGGCGGCAGCCGCCTCAATGTGGGTGTCACCTATACCGCAGCGCTCAACGGCGCGGGCGTCGTCTCGGCGGTGGTGGGCCAGTCCTACAGCCTGTTCGGCAAGAACTCCTTCGCCTATGGCGACATGGCGAACACCGGCCTGGAATCGGGCCTGGAGACGAGCACGTCGGACTATGTCGCCCGGTTCAGCTATTCGCCGACCAACAATCTGGAGTTCATCTCCCGCTTCCGCTTCGATGAGGCGAATTACACGTTGCAGCGGCTGGAACTGGAAGGGCGCACGAGCATCGACCGTCTGTCGGTGTCGGCAACCTATGGCCGCTATGAGCCACAGCCCCTGCTCGGCTATTACCAGGAGCGCGAGGGTGTCTTGACGACCGCCAGCTATAAGCTGACGGACGTGTGGTCGGTCAGCGGCGGCATCCGCTACAACATCGCGCAGGCCAGCATCGATATGACCACGGCCGCCATCACCTATGCGGATGACTGCTTCACCCTGGCGCTGACCTATCTCTCAGATTATTCGATCAACGGGCCGAACAACGGGCCGAACAACACGGTCATGCTCACCATCGGGCTGCGCACCCTGGGTGAAACCAAGGTCCGGTCGGCGATCGGCAGCAGCTCGACTCAGTGAGCTCCGCGCGCCGCCTTGCGGTGCGCGCGGCCCCATTGCCGCCACAGGAAGCGGCAACAAGCATTTACAAGCCGAAGGGCGCGGGTTAAGCGCGCAGGGAGGCCTTCGTACCCCCGCCCCTCGCCGAGCCAATCCGGGTTGATCGATGCAGTCCTGCCGCCGCTTCCTGTTCCTCCTGAGTCTTGCCGTCGCAGCCCTTTCCAGCGGAGGGGCCAGCGCGCAACAGATTCTCGCCATGGTGAATGGCGCGCCCATCACCAGCTTTGACGTCGGCCAGCGCCAGCGCATGCACACGCTGCTGGAGCGCAAGAACGTCAGCGCGAAGGAAGCACTCGAAGAAGTGATCGATGATCGCCTCAAGATCTCCCAGGGAGCGAAGCTGGGCATCGATCTGGATAAAAAAGAGATCGATGATCTGTTCGCCAACGTCGCCTCGCGCTCCGGGCGCACCGTCGAACAACTCGCCGACGGGCTGAAGCAGGGCGGCATCGAGCCGAGCGCCTTCAAGCAGAAGCTGCGCGCCGACAACATCTGGCAGCAATATGTGCGCGCCCGCTCTCCTAGCGTGTCGGTGCGCGACCAGGATGTTCTCGCCGCCATCAATCAGGGTGGCCATGCCCCCATGATCGCGACGGAATATACCTTGACGCCGATCGTGCTGGTGGTGGCCCGCGGCAGCAATGCCTATGCGGCGCGGCTCGCCGAGGCCAATTCGCTCCGCACGCGCTTCAACGGGTGCGAGAGCGGCCTTGCGATGGTCAAGGCCATGAAGGAGACCGTGGTCCGCTCGCCGGTCCTGCGCCTGTCGTCCGAGATGCCGGCGCAGCTGCGCCAGCTGCTCGACAAGACCGAAGTGGGCCGGCTGGCTCCCGCGGAGGTCACGCAGTCCGGGGTCGAAGTGTTCGCCGTCTGCGCCAAGCGCGAGGTGCGCGGCGAGGCGGCCAATAAGCGCGATGTGAAGGACCAGCTGGCAACGGCGCAATTCCAGGCGGAATCCAAGCGGCTCCTGACCGAGCTGCGCAAGAGCGCCCTGATCGTCTATCGCTGATGCCGAGCCCGCCGGCATCGGGCCGGACCTGACCCTTGCTGCCTGGACCCTGCGGGTCCAAAACGGCTGCCCGCCCTTCTTCGCGGTCGGCGATCCTGCCTTGCTTGAGGATCGGGCCCGCCGGCTCGGTTTGCGCGTGCCGATCTGCGCGGTCGAGCCACAGAACGCGAACGGCATCTTTGATACCGCGCTTCCCGTGGTGGCCGCCGGCCCGCGCGCCACGGCCGAACCCGGCGTGCCCGACGCCACCAGCGCGGCGGCGGTGGTGCAGAGCCTGGACCGGGCCGTGGACCTGGTGATGTCCGGTGCCGCCCGCGCGCTGGTGACGGCGCCGCTTGCGAAATCCGTGGTCTATGCCGCCGGCTTTCCCTTTCCCGGGCACACCGAATATCTCGCGGCCCGTTGCGCGACGCCCGATGGCACGATCCCGCATCCGGTCATGATGATCTGGTCGCCCCTGCTCGCCGTGGTGCCGGCTACCATCCATATTCCCCTTGCCCAGGTGCCCGCGCGGGTGACGCAGGATCTGCTGGTTCAGACCGGGCGGATCGTTGATCACGACATGCGCACGCGCTTCGCCATTGCCGCCCCGCGCCTCGCATTTGCCGGGCTCAATCCCCATGCGGGCGAGGACGGAACGCTCGGCCGTGAGGACGAGGATGTGGTGCGTCCCGCTATTGCCGCTCTGCGGGCGGAAGGGATCGATGCCCGCGGGCCGCGCCCCGCCGACACGCTGTTTCACGAAGAGGCGCGCGCCGGATATGATGTGGTGATCGGCATGTATCACGATCAGGTGCTGATTCCGGCCAAGACGCTTGCGTTTCACGATGGGGTGAATGTGACGCTGGGCCTGCCCTTCGTGCGCACCTCGCCGGACCACGGTACCGCGTTTGACCTAGCGGGAACCGGCCGCGCCAATCCCACGAGCCTGCTGGCGGCCCTGCGCCTTGCCTGGCGCCTGACCGCACCGGGCCGCGCGGCATGAGCGCCATCGACGAATTGCCACCGCTGCGCGACGTCATCCGCCGCCACGGGCTGTCGGCGCAAAAATCGCTGGGGCAGAATTTTCTTCTGGATCTCAACCTCACGTCGCGCATCGCGCGCGGTTCAGGCGCCCTGGAGGGCGCAAACGTGCTGGAGGTCGGGCCTGGCCCCGGCGGCCTCACGCGGGCACTGCTGGCTTTGGGAGCGGCGCGTGTGGTGGCGGTGGAGCGCGATCATCGCTGCATCGAGGCCCTCGCCGAAGTCGCCGCAGCCTATCCCGGCCGGCTCCAGGTGATCGAAGGCGACGCGCTGAAGGTCGAGGCGGCCCCCTTGTTCGGCGGCGAGCCGGCGCGGGTGGTGGCCAATCTGCCCTATAATATCGCCACCGTTCTGCTGGTGGGCTGGCTCTCTTCCGAGCCCTGGCCACCCTGGTTCTCCTCGCTCACCTTGATGTTCCAGCGCGAGGTGGCCGAACGCATCGTCGCCGAGCCGGGCTCGAAGGCCTATGGGCGTCTCGCGGTTTTGGCGGGCTGGCGGACCGAAGCCCGGATCCTGTTCGATGTGGCCCCCTCCGCCTTCGTGCCGCCGCCCAAGGTGACGTCCTCGGTGGTGCATCTGGTCCCGCGCACCGCACCTCTGCCGTGCCGGCTCTCGGTGCTGGAGAAGGTGACGGAAGCCGCCTTCGGCCAGCGCCGCAAGATGCTGCGGCAGAGCCTGAAGTCCCTGGGCGTCGATGCCCAGGCGCTGCTCGCCGCCGCCGAGGTGGGAGAGACCCAGCGCGCCGAGGAAATCGACGTCGCCGGTTTTGTGCGCCTCGCCAATTGCTGGGAAAAGCTGCGCCAGCCGGCGTGAGGCGCGCTCTGGGGCAAGGGGGCTCAGAGGCCGCCGATCAAGCCGCTCACGAAATGCGAAAGGCCTGTCAGCCGCTGGCGCCGCAGCCGCTCGGCCTGAAGGATGGCCTTGAGCTTGGCCAGGCAGGCCTCCACATTCTCATTGATGAGAATGTAGTCATATTCGCTGTAGTGGCTGATCTCGGCCGCGGCCTTTGCCATGCGCTCGTGAACCACTTCGTCGCTGTCCTGCCCGCGGCCGCGCAAGCGCTCCTCCAGCGCGGCGACAGAGGGCGGCAGGATGAAGACCTTCACGAGGTCGCGCTTGGCGGCCTCGCTCTCGTCCAACTGCTGGGTGCCCTGCCAGTCGATGTCGAACAGCACGTCGCGCCCATGGGCGAGGGCGTCCTCAACGGGTTTCCTGGGCGTGCCATAGAGATTGCCGAACACGGTGGCATGTTCCAGAAGTGCGCCCGTGTCGCGCATGTGCCGGAAGCCCTCCACGTCGGTGAAATAATAGTCGACGCCTTCCACCTCGCCGGGACGCGGCTTTCGGGTGGTGAGGGAGACCGACATGGTGATGCGGCTGTCTTGCGCCAGCAACAGCCGCGAGAGCGTGGTCTTTCCGGCGCCGGACGGCGAGGAGAGCACCAGCATCAGGCCCCGTCGGGCAAGCCCCGAGCGGCCGGACGGCGGGGCGGAAGGGGCGCTCGCAGCGTCCATGGTCGGGGCGGCCTCACTCGATGTTCGCGATCTGCTCGCGGAACTGATCCACAAGCAGCTTCAGGTCAAGCCCGATCTGGGTGAGGGCGACCGCATTGGACTTGGAGCAGAGCGTATTGCTCTCGCGGTTGAACTCCTGGGACAGGAAATCCAGCCGGCGACCCACCGGCCCGCCCTGGACGAGCAGGTCCCGCGCTGCGGTGAGATGGGCGGCGAGGCGGTCCAGCTCCTCGCGGATGTCGGCCTTGGTGGCGAGCAGGGCGGCTTCCTGGTGCAGGCGCTCGGCGTCGAGCGGCGTGCCGGTCTCCAGCAGGGCGCGCACCTGGTCGCGGAGGCGCGCCTTGATCGCCTCAGTGCCGCGTTCGGGCCGGGCTTCGGCCTGGGCGACCAGGGCCGCGATGGCGTCCAGCCGTTCCAGCAGCACGGTTTTGAGGGCCGCCCCCTCAATGTGGCGCATGGCGATCAGCGCATCAAGCGCCGCCTCGAAGCCGGCGAGGGCGGCGGCGGAGACCGCCTCCTGGTCCTGCGCCGTGAGCTGGGCTTCGACCACCTCGACGATGCCCTTTACCGCCAGCAGGGAATCGAGCGTCGGCGGCGCGATGCCATAGCGCTCGGCGGCCGTGCGGGCGGCGACGATCAGCGCTTCGAGCGCCGGTTGGTTCACCGCCACGGCGATGCTTTCCCCTTCGCGGGCGAGGGTCAGGGTGCCGGATATCGACCCGCGCGCCAGGGCGCGGGAGGCGGCGGCGCGCGCGGCTGCATCGAGAGCCTCGAAGCCGACGGGAACCCGCAGGCGCAGGTCAAGCCCCTTGGCATTCACCGAGCGCATCTCCCAGGCCCAGCGCCAGCCGGCCGTGAGGCCCTGTGTGCGGGCAAAGCCCGTCATGCTGGCCAGGGCCGAGCGCGCGGAAGGGGCGGAATCCGCAGGTGACATCAAAAGCCTCGCAAGGTCGGCGCCGGCCGGCCCGTTCAGTTGGCAGGTGTGCGCGGAGCCGCCGGCGCAGAATCGCCGGTGCCGACACCTGTGTTGGAGGTGGGAACGCCGCTTTGTGCCTTGGTGCGGGCTTCCGCCTCGATCTCGCGCCAGCGGGCGACGTTGCGATTGTGCTGTTCCAGTGTCTCGGAGAAGACATGGCCGCCCGTGCCGTCGGCGACGAAATAAAGGTCCTTGGTCTTGGCGGGATTTGCCACCGCCGCCAGCGAATCGCGCCCGGGATTGCCGATCGGGCCGGGTGGCAGGCCATCAATGGCATAAGTGTTGTAGGGGGTCGGGTTCACGATATCGGCGCGCGAGATCGGCCGGCCCAGCACGCCCTTGCCGCCGGCGATGCCGTAGATGATGGTCGGATCGGATTGAAGCCGCATCTTGCGGGCGAGGCGGTTGATGAAAACCGCCGCAACCTTCGGCCGCTCGTCGGGCTTTCCGGTCTCCTTCTCCACGATCGAGGCGAGCACGACCATTTCGTGCGGTGTCTTCAGCGGCAGATCCGGCGCGCGCTTGGCCCAGAGGTCACGCACCAGCTTCTGCTGGTCGCTCGCCATGCGCTTGAGCACCTCGTCGCGGCTGGTGCCGCGGACGATGTTGTAGGTCTCCGGCAGCAGCGTGCCTTCCAGCGGCATGCGCGGCGTGCCGGTGAGCAGGTCGCTGTCCATCAGGCGGGCGACGATCTGCTGGGTGGTCAGACCCTCGGGAATGGTGATCTGGTGCTGGATCACGCGCCCATCGGCGAGCGCGTCGAGCACCTTTTCCAGGGAGACGCGGGGCTTAAAGATATATTCGCCGGCCTGAAGCGGCTGGCCGCGATGGGCCAGTTGCTGCGCCACCATGAACAGCAGCCAATTGTCGATGACGCCCTGGCGCTCCAGCAGGTCGGCGATGTCGCGCGAGCCCTGGCCCCGGGGAATGAAGACGTTCTTCTCCGCCGGGAGAGGACCGGGCGCGGCATATTTCAATTGCCCGTACCAAGCCACCAGCCCGCCGCCGACGGTCAGGAACAGAAGAATGGTGAAAATGGCGCTGCCGATCACCACCGCCGGGTGGCGCGCTCCGTGGGATGGGCGCTTCTTCTCGGCCGCCTTGGCGGCGGCGCGCGGGTCGCGGGCGAGGCGTTCGGCGCGCTTGCGGGCTTTCGCCTGGCCACGGGTCTCGCGCGGCGGCTTGGCATGCTTCGTTTTCGGGGTCTCCGTCGCCTCGGGCACGGCTTGCACGGTATCGCTGGCCGCGGGAGGCGTGGACGCGGCGGGCGCCGGCGCGGAAGGGTCGGGCGCGGAAACGGGAGAGGTCGGTTCGATCATGCGGCCGTCCGGCGCCTTCACGTCTGGGGCCGCAGGCGCTGAGCCCGCCGCAGGTTCGAAGCCGATCCTCGGCTCCGGTGCCGAAGCGGCAACTGCGCCGCTCGGCGAGACAGGGTTGACCACGGGCGCGGCGCGCTTCTCGCCCGCCGCAACTGCCGGCGTGCCCAACACAGGCTCCTGGCGGGGGCCTTGGCTGGGGCGGCCTTCGTGCGCCGGAGGCTCGGACGTCGCCATTCAGGGGTCTCCCATCGCGTTCGCTGCGCCCAAGGAACTCCGCGCACCGCACGGCCCGGACCGGAAAGCCAGCCCGCGCAAGTTCATGCGAAGAGGTGCATGATACCTATCACGCGGCGAAGGCCAATGGCGCGCAGGCTAACGTCAAATATGGCGATAAGACGTATCGCCGCCGGCAATCGGCGGCATTCGCGGCCCGCAAGGTGAACGGGCCGCAAAAAACGCGTGCTCAGGCCTCGGCGCGGCGGAACACCACCGAGGCGTTTGTACCGCCGAATCCAAAGGAGTTGGACAGGACCGTGTTGATTTCCCGCGGCCGTGCCGTGTGCGGCACCAGATCGATGGGGGTATCGACAGAGGGATTGTCGAGGTTCAGCGTCGCCGGGGCGATCTGATCGCGGATGGCGAGCACGGAGAAGATGGCTTCCACAGCACCCGCCGCGCCAAGCAGATGCCCGATGGAGGATTTGGTGGAGGACATGGAGGTCTTCGCGGCCGCATTGCCCAGCAGCCGCTGGACCGCGCCGAGCTCGATTTCGTCCGCCATGGTCGAGGTGCCGTGGGCGTTGATATAATCGAGTTCCGAGGCGGGGATGCCCGCGCGCTTCAGGGCGGCGGTCATGCAGCGGAAAGCGCCGTCGCCGTCGGGCGAGGGGGCGGTGATGTGATAAGCGTCGCCGGAGAGGCCGTAGCCGATGAGTTCGGCATAGATCTTCGCGCCGCGCGCCTTCGCGTGCTCGTATTCCTCCAGCACCACGATGCCGGCGCCCTCGCCCATGACGAAGCCGTCGCGGTCGCGGTCATAGGGGCGCGAGCCCTTTTCCGGCGCGTCGTTGAAGCTGGTGCAGAGCGCCTTGCAGGCGGCGAAGCCGGCCAGCGAGAGACGGTTCACCGTCGATTCGGTGCCGCCGGCCACCATCACGTCGGCATCGCCGAGCGCGATCAGCCGCCCGGCATCGCCGATGGCATGGGCGCCGGTTGAGCAGGCCGTGACGACCGCATGGTTCGGCCCCTTCAGCCCGTGGGCGATGGAGACATAGCCGCCGGCCAGATTGATCAGGCGCCCGGGAATGAAGAAGGGCGAGATGCGGCGCGGGCCGCGCTCCTTCAGGATGTGGGCGGCTTCCGAAATGCCTTCGATGCCGCCGATGCCGGAGCCGATCAACACGCCGCTAGCGATCTGGTCCTCATAAGAGGTCGGATGCCAGTCGGCATCATCCAGCGCCTGCTTGGCCGCGGCCATGGCGAAGATGATGAATTCGTCGACCTTGCGTTGCTCCTTCGGCTCCATCCAATCGTCGGGATTGTAGGTGCCGTCGGTGCCATCGCCGCGCGGAATCATGCAGGCGATCTTACAGGCGAGGTCCGATACGTCGAAGCGTTCGACGTACTTTGCGCCGCTCTGGCCCGCAATCAGTCGCCGCCAGCTTGGCTCGACGCCGCAGCCGAGCGGCGTCACCATGCCGAGGCCGGTGACGACAACACGTCTCATGAGGGGAACTCCGGAACTAGAAATGCGACGGCCGCCATCCGGGACTGACCCATGACGGATGCGACCGTCGCCGTCGCTGACACGGTTCAGGCCGCGTTCTTCTCCAGGAACTTGATCGCGTCGCCGACCGTCAGGATGGTCTCAGCCGCGTCGTCCGGGATCTCGGTGTTGAAAGCTTCCTCGAAGGCCATGACGAGCTCGACGGTGTCGAGGCTGTCGGCGCCGAGGTCGTCGATGAAGCTGGCGTTTTCCGTGACCTTCTCGGGCTCCACGCCCAGATGCTCCGCGACGATCTTCTTCACCCGCTCGGCGATGTCACTCATCGATGCACCCTCATTATCTGAAAAA